>DASQWP010000310.1:0-22534 GCA_035640195.1 Gaiellaceae bacterium
GGGGGAATGAGCCTTACGGCCACCCCGGGACTAGGTGGAGGGGCATTGTCAGGACTTCCTCGGCCGGCTCCCTCAAACGTCAGGGTAGCCGCTCGTTGGAGGCCGAGTTTGGAAACACCTTGGAAACAGGAGCTTGGAAAAAGCCGCAGCCCGCTAGGAAGGCACCCGTTGTCCCTCTCCCTGTTTCCCCTGCAAACGAGGCAAAAGCGGCAAGCGTTTAGAAGCGCTTACGGAGCGGAGGCCAGCCTTCCAAGCTGGTGGTGAGGGTTCGATTCCCTTCGCCCGCTCTCGTCCTCAGCTCTCCTGCGGGGCCTCGAGCGCGAGGAGGTCGTCGATGGTCTCGCGTCTGCGGATGAGCATCGCCTCTCCGTCCCGGACCAGGGCTGCGGCCGGCCTCGGCACGCCGTTGTAGTTCGAGCTCATCGCGAGCGCATAGGCGCCCGTGGCGGGCACGGCGAGAAGGTCGCCGCGCCGGGGCTCCGGGAGAGCGACCCGGTCGATGAGGACGTCCCCCGACTCGCAGTGCTTGCCGCAGACGGTGTAGCTGCCTGTGGCGGCCTCGTCTACGCGGTTGGCGAGGAGCGCGCTGAAGCGTGCGCCGTAGAGCTGGGGCCGCGGGTTGTCCGACATGCCGCCGTCGATCGCCACGTACGTCGTCGCCTCGCTCGCCGTCTTGACGACGCCCACGCGGTAGAGCGTGACCCCGGCCTGGCCGACGAGGGAGCGGCCCGGCTCGAGGACGAGCTCGGGACGGGGCAGCTCGAGGAGGGCCCATTCGTGCTCGAGCCGACCGGTGAGGGCCGCGACGAAGTCCTCCACGCGCGGTGCCGGCTCCTCCGGGACGTACTGGATGCCGAGGCCGCCGCCGAGATCGACGACCGCGGGCGTCCACCCGAGCTCGGCTCGACAGTCGGCGGCGAAGGAGGCGAGCCAGTCGACGCTCGCCCGCGCGGCCCGCGTCTCGAGGAGCTGCGACCCGATGTGCAGGTGAACGCCTGCAATCTCGAGCGATGCCGACTGCGCCTGCGCGATCGCCTCCAGGGCGAGCTCTGGCGCGAGACCGAACTTCGAGCCGTGGTGGGCGGTCCTGATCGCCGGGTGCGTGTCGGCCTCGACGCCCGGCGTGACCCGCACCAGAACGCGCCGCACCCCGGCTGCCGCCGCGCGTTCGACCTCGTCCAGGGCGTCGAGGACGACGAGGCCCGCCTCGGCCTCCGCTGCCGCGCGCAACTCCTCGTCGCTCTTGTTGTTCCCGTGGACGACGATCCGCTCGCCGGGTACCCCCGCCCGGCGGGCGAACGCGAGCTCTCCCAGCGTCGAGACGTCTGCGCCGAGCCCCTCGCCGGCGAACAGGCGCAGGACCGCGAGGTTCGGGAACGCCTTGACGCTGTAGGCCACGAGCGCCTCCGGCGCCGCGCGCCGGTACTCGTGTGCCTGTGCGAGCAGAGTCCGCTCGCAGTAGACGACCAGCGGCGTTCCGAACTCCTCCGCGAGCAACGAGGCCCGAACGCCACCGAGGGTCAGCTCGCCCTGCTCGGCTGCCGCGGTGTGGGGGAAGAGCTCGAGCACTGATGCGGGGCCGGCCTCCTGGGCAGCCGGTACACGGCCGCACGATCGTATCCGCCCGGCCCGACCGATTGCCTGCGGTCGCGCTGATCCAGGCGGCTGAGCGGATACCTCCCTCAATACCCCCGGCCGGCCCGCCGCCCGACGACCCGGCGTGCGACACTCTTTCGACAACAACCGGGGGTCGCATGAGCACAGGGTCGTCAGGGTCGAAGTCACTCGCGGAAGAGATGCTGACCGCCGCCTACGAGTTCGTCCGGAGCGGGTGGTGCCAGGGCGCCAAGGCGCTGGACGAGTGCGGGCGGCCGATCGAGCCGGCGAGCGCGTTCGCGCGCAAGTGGTCGGCGCTCGGAGCGCTCGAGCGCGCCTGGCAGCGTGCGCCCGAGCGGCCCGAGCTCGCGCTGGAGGCGTTCCAGAGCGCGAAGCTGGCTCTCACCGCCGCGGTGAACGACGTCCCGCAGGCCTGGAACGACCGCCCGGACCGCCACGAGAGCCAGGTGCTGAGCGCGCTCGCCGAGGCCGTCCGCCTGCTCGACGTTTCCGTATCCGTGCCCCAGTCTGGCCTGGACGACCTGCTCGATGACGTGGACCCGATCGGGCCGCGCCGCCGCCTCGGGCGCGAGCCGTTCGCGCCTCTTCCCGCCGAGACCGTCGAGCCGTAGTCGAAGGGAAGGCCGCTCGCAAGGAGCGGCCCTGGGGAGAGGTACGACGGTTTCGACGACGTCTTCGACGGCGGAGTCACGATCCCTTTCTCCGTCCGGCTCGTGGGTCAGGCTTGCGGAGCGATGGAGGAACGGGTCGTCTACGTCCGTCCGCGCACGATCCTGGTCGTGCTCGGCATCGTCCTCTTCGCGGCCGCGCTCTTCACGTTTCTCTACCTCGCCTGGCACGTCATCACGTGGATCCTCATCGCGCTCTTCCTCGCTCTCGCGCTCAGCCCGGCCGTCGAGTTCTTCGAGCGGCACGGTCTCAGGCGAGGCCTGGCCTCGGCGGTGGTCTTCCTGCTCGCGCTCGCCGCCTTCGCCGGCCTCGCTTCGCTGCTCCTTCCGCCGCTCGTCGAGCAGGTCACCGACTTCATCGACGCCGTCCCGGGCTTCGTCGACGACATCACGGCCGGCCGGGGGCCGCTGGGCTTCCTCCAGGAGGACTACCAGATCGTCGACCGGGTGGAGGAGGCCCTCGAGACGCGCGGGGCCGGAGAAGTGCTCGGCTTCACGGCAGCCGGGATCGCCATCGCGCAGGGCGTGATCACAGCGGTCGTCGGCGCGGTCGCGATCGCCTTCCTCACGTTCTTCATGCTGCTCGAGGGGCCTCGTCTCGTGGAGCGCTTCCTCGCGTTCGTGCCGGAGGGCGCCCGGCCGCGTTGGGAGCGGGTCGGCAGCGACATCTATCGCACCGTGGGCGGCTACGTCACCGGAAACCTGCTCATCAGCCTGATTGCGGGCATCGCGTCGGCGATCGTCCTGTTCGCGCTCGGAAGCGACTACGCCGTCGCGCTCGCCGTGCTCGTCGCGGTGCTCGACCTCGTCCCCCTCGCCGGCGCCACGCTGGCGGCGATCATCGTCTCGACCGTCGGCTTCATCGAGCTCGGCTGGGTGCGCGGCGTGATCCTGATCGTGTTCTTCGTCGTCTACCAGCAGCTCGAGAACCACGTCCTCCAGCCGGTGATCTACGGCCGCACGGTGCAGCTCTCGCCTCTGGTCGTGCTCATCTCCGTGCTCATCGGCGCCGAGCTGATCGGCATCCTCGGAGCCCTCGCGGCCATCCCGGTCGCCGGCATCGTCCAGTCGATCGCGCGGGAGGCCTTCCGCTACCGGCGCGAGGCCTTGATCGCGCCGGCGGAGCGAGGCCTCCTTCCGGCGGAGGAGCCTCCTACGCCCTAGGACGTTTCAGGCCGCAGCCCGAGGGGAGACACGCCCTACGTGGATCAGGCCGCGGATGCGACGCAGGCGGTGTTCCGCCGGGCGAACGAGAGCATCTTCGCCTTCGCCGAGGAGGTCCTCGGCGAGGGCTCGGACCTCGCGCCCTTCCTCTGCGAGTGTGCTGACCCGCGCTGCACCCGCGTCGTCCGCTTGACTCTGGCGGAGTTCGAGGCGGCAGCCTCCGTCTCCGGGCGGTTCGTCGTGCTCCCGGGCCACGAGGGGCGCGTGCACGCCGAGGGCCTCGTCGAGCGCGGCGAACGCTTCACGCTCGTCGATAGGCCGCGCAGGAACGATCGCGTTGCTGACAAGATGAAGGCAAGGTGACGGATCGCGAAGCGAGGCTGGCGAAGAACGAGGCGCTCTTCCGGGGCGTGAACGAGCGCGTCAAGGACGTGAAGAGCGACCTCGGGGACGCAGGCCCCGAGGACGAGATCGACTTCATCTGCGAATGCGGCCGAGGCGACTGCGTCGCCGAGGTGCGGCTCACCCTCGCGGAGTACGAACGGGTGCGTGCGAACCCGACCCAGTTCATCCTCGAGCCGGGGCACGAGATCGTCTTCGTCGAGCGAGTCGTCGCCGCAGAGGACGGCTACGTCGTCGTCGAGAAGCATCCTGAGGAAGCCGCCGTCGCACGCGAGACCGACGTGCACGCCTAGCCGGCTAGGGATAGCTCCTACCGGTCGTGGGAGTCGTCGCCGTGCCGTTCGGCGCTACCTTCCGAGAGGTGCAGAGACTGGCGCATCGGCTTCCGAGCTCGCCGGCGGCTCTGAGAATCGCGCTGGCGCTCTTCGTGCTCGCCTGGATCTTCGGCCCGTATGAGCTGCGGTCGGCGGTGCCGATCTGGCTTGCGTTCCTCATTGCGCTGGGCCTGGAGCTGCACTTCTTCGTCGGCGCTCTCGGCCGGGCTCCGGCGCCTCGCCCTGATCGGGGTCCACAGGCCGTCGACCGGGAGCGCTACGGCTACGTCGAGCCGACAGCCGAGGAGCTCGAGGAGCCGAGTGAGGGGGGCGCGTTCCGGGAGCCCTCGCGGCTTTGGCCGTCGCTTCGCCGGTTCCTCGGCGGGCTGGCGGTGATCGGCACTCTCGGCCTGATCCTGTGGGTCGTCGAGAACCGCACCGGGTGGGACGCTGTCGGTGCGGATGCGCGCGCAGAGGCGGAGGCGCGCTTCTCCGAGGAGGCCTCGCGGATCGCCGCGAAGCCCGTCAGCATTCGCTGTGACGAGTCTGGCCGGTACGTCGGCGCCGTTCAGCATGCGGACGGCGTCGCGTCGGTCGGAGGCGAGCTCGCCTACCTGACGCCGGAGCGCTGCCTCGAGCTCTACCGGCTCGGGTTCGAGGGCGAAGTGAGTGGGAGCCGGACCGGCCGCGCGTTGGCCGTCCTCGCGCACGAGGCGTGGCACCTTCGCGGGGTGCGCGACGAGGGAGCGACCGAGTGCTACGCCCTGCAATCCGGCGTCGAGCTCGGGCAGCGCTTGGGGCTCTCGGAGGACACCGCGCGACAGATGATGCGTCAGCAGCTCGTCGAGAACGCCGGCCGCGGCCGGTCGAGCCCCGAGTACCTCGTGCCGCCCGGCTGCCGCGACGGCGGCAGCCTCGATCTCGACCCGAGCAGCACGCGGTTTCCGTAACGTTCGAGACCGTGCCGGTCGACGTTCGGACCCAGATCGAGATCGACCGACCCCGAGGCGACGTTGCCGCCTACGCGTCCGACCCCGACAATGCGACGGCCTGGTACGAGAACATCGAGGCCGTCGAGTGGAAATCCGCGAAGCCGCTCGCGGTTGGCTCCAGGATCGCCTTCGTCGCCCACTTTCTCGGCCGCCGCCTTGCCTACACCTACGACGTCCAGGCGGTCATCCCGGGCGAGCGGTTCGTGATGAGCACGGCCGAAGGGCCTTTCCCCATGGAGACGACGTATGCCTGGGAGGACACCGCGGACGGCGGAACGAGGATGACCCTGCGAAACCGGGGGGAGCCGTCCGGCTTCTCCAGGATGGTCGCGCCCATGATGGCGGCCGCGATGCGTCGAGCCAACCGCAAGGACCTCGCCCGGCTCAAGACGATTCTGGAGGAGGCCCGCTAGCGACCGCTTGCGGGTACTAGGCGGCTGCCTTCATTCGCGCTTGCTCAACCTGCTCGTCCGGAGTCGCCTCGAGATCTTGCAAGACCTTTCCGAGAAGGAAGAACGTGGGAGGCCAAAGGCCGATGAAGATTGCGAGCCGCTCGGCTCGCGCCTTCGCAGCTTTGTCGGCCGTAGCAGCAGACCGACCCCACAAGGAGATGGAACCCCCAATGGACGCGAGCCCCAGGCTGTGCAGGATCGTGCTGGTGAAACCGATCTGTCTCAATAGCAGCGCGACTTTCATTGCATCCCCTTCCGTTTTCGGTCGTAGTTCGGTTGCGAGCGCGGCGCGGCACCCGCCGCAAGGGGCGCTGCGCCGTGCTCGTCCCGTTTCGACTCAGCCTCGAGACCCTTCGTCTCCGCGATGGGCGTTGCCGGCTTTCGCGATCCCCCGGCTGACGATGTAGCCGGTGGCGATGATGCCGACGATGAGCCAGGCCCGCGGTGCGTCGAAGTTGTCAGCGACGGCAGCGGCGATCAACGTCACCGCGATCACAACGATCATCGCCCAGAACTCCGTGGTGAGCGGAGCCCATTTCGTCTCGTATCGGCGACCGGTCAGGCGGACGCCTGCTCGCTCGGCGCGCTCACCGATCGGCCTGTCGGTTAGATCATGAGTTGCCATCGTTCGTGGCCCCTTCCCGTTGTCGTTGACGGACCACTCTGCGCGGCGCCGCTCGCCTCAAAACCCGGTCGGCTTCGGTATTTCGAGTGGTACTAACCTCGATCGAGCGAAACCCGCCCCGGGGGCGAGAGACCCCATCCCGAGCCTGCCGTTCGGGCGCGGGGTGTCCCTCAGTTGGATCGCGATCTGGGATCCGTCGAGCGCGCGATGTCCTGTTCGCTGGGATGCTTGCGGACAACGTGGAAGCGCTCGGTCTCTGCCACGACACTCTCGATGTCCTCGATCGAGTGACCGGGGACGACGGCGAACGTGGTCGAGTCGGCCCGAAGCTCCTCGTACTCGGCGACAGTCAGCGAGATCACGTCCTTGCACGCCTCGACGCCGCACTCACAGAGGAACTCGATCTGGTCCTCCTCCGGCGACCTGACCTCTTCGATCCGCTCGTTCACCTCGCGGAACAGGGTCTCGTTGCGCGCCAGGCGATCTTCACGATTCACGGGCGATCCTCACCGACGTGAAAGCACTTCATAGTGTTCCAGCTTTCTCCACGACGTGGAAGCCCTCGTAGTGTTCCACGACCTCCTCTCCGTCGACACGGGGATGACCGGGAACGATGGCGAAGCGGTTCTCCCGAGCACGGAGCGCGGTGTACTGCTCGAGCGTCAAGTCGACGCGCCCCCTGCAGAGCGGGTCCGCGCACTCGCAGAGAAACGGCACGCGCTGAGCTTCGGCGACGTGAAGGTCCACGGCTTGCTTCAGACGTTCATTCGCCCCGCGAAACAGCGTCTGGTTCTCGGCCAGTCGTTCCCCGCGCACGGTTGTGCGTCTATTTCTCACGCTCGGGCCGCCTGTAAACCCCGGCCGCCTCGAGCTGCCGGACAAACGTGCTGGGAACGGACCCTGCTGGTTCTCGGCTAGAGCTTTTCCGCGAAATGCTTGCGCCCGGAACGCACGAAGAGCCAGCCGACGAGCAGTTGCGCGACTCCGAGGGCGCTGAAGCCGAGGTCGTACGTCAACTCGTTGTCGCCCTCCCGGATGTGGTGCAGGTCAAGCAGGGCATGGAACACCACTTCGTCCAGGACGTTGAAAAGCCCCCATCCGAAGATCAGCCAGCCGAGGAATTGGCGATCAAGCGTGATCCGTCGCCGCGAGGCGTTCTTCCAGAGCCACCACAGCCCGGCTATGGTCAGGAGCCAGGTTGCCGCATGGAAGAGGCCGTCGGCGAACGTGTTCGCTTCGAGCCCGCCCACTGTGTCGATCCTCCCTTTCTCGGTGCTGGAGATCATGTGGTGCCATTGCAGGATCTGGTGGAGGACGATGCCGTCCACGAATCCGCCGAGGCCGAGGCCGAGCAGAATCGCGGGCGTGACGAGGCTGCGACGCTCGTCGGTTCCCGCGACTCGCTCCGCTTCCGACTGAACGGTCACGGCGAAGACGGTTGCCGCGCGCGTGGACCACCAAACGGACGTGCGCTCGCTTCGGCGGGCGCCTGGCGAGACCGCTGCGAATGAGGTAACTCCTGGGCGAGGGTCGTGCTCGAGCGAGAGGGCGATGCGCGAGCGATGCACGGACACCTCGGCCGTGAGGGGAAGCGGTTCCAGTTCCACCTACGCGGTTTCGATGTTCGGAACTCCGGGCTCCGGTACTCCCCGGGAGCGGCCCTTGTCGTAACAGGGGTAGAGCGGTGGGCACGACACAAAGTCGAGCGTTCGTCTCTTCGACTGGCTTTTGGAGTCTCCCACGTGCTCGCCGAGTCGCATCACGCTGGACCGAGACGACGATCCTGCAGCCCAAGCAGGCTCGCGGTATTTTCTGGGACACACCCGTACGCCTGTTCGCCACTGGCGCGAGCCACGCCGCGAACGTTGCAACCGCAACGGCAGCGATCTGAACCTGGGCTCGTGCTTCATCAGCGTCCGGTTCGGTAGCTGTGTTCCAAGGACGCTGTCGGAGGGCGCTACGGAGCCGATGATTCCGCGGCGAAGAGCTCTTGCTCTCGCTCCAGGCCTTTGAGGCGGTGTCGGCCTCGAGACTCGAACGTGAGCCCTGTGGCGCCCTCGGCGAGGTCGCGAGTGGTGCCCGACACGAGAACCTCGCCCGCTCCCGCCTGGTCCACGATGCGGGCGGCGGTGTGCACCGCCAGGCCTCGGACGTGGTCACCGCTCACGGCCACCTCTCCACTATGGATGCCGACCCGGATCGGGAGCTGGATCGCGGCAAGCGCTCCGACTAGGGCAAGTCGCAGCGGATGGCGCCCTCGGCGGCGTCGAAGACGATCAACGAGTCGCCAGCGGTCTCGACCTCGCGGCCGCCGAAACCGACGAGCACACTGCGAACGACATCGTCGTGCATGGCCACGGTCCGTTTCCACGACGCGTCGCCGGCGTCGCGCGCGCGAACAGTGGAGCCGACGATGTCGGTGAACAGGATCGTGGCGAGTACACGCGCTCCCCCGCCCGGCGGCGGATCGAACCCGGCGCCGCCGGCCCAGTCGACCATCACCAGCTCTTCGTCGCCCTCCACCCAGGTCACATGCCTGGGCGGGAGGTCAAACACTTGGTTGGGGCCGATGACGAGCTCCTCGCCCTCGTCGGTCCGTATGCCCATCCGTCCGCTGAGCACCACCCCGCGGTGGTAGAGCTCGCATGAGCGTGTTCCGACCCTGGGCCGGGCGTGCTCCTCCCAACTCCAGCCAGGTTGGAGAACGTGACGGCTGATCACCGTCTGGGCCAGGCGCACCTCATAGGTCGCACCCAGGGGATGGCTCACGACCGCCTCGGGCTCGCCGAGGTCGCGGACTTCGACGGCCATCCCGGCAGTTTGAGCAAGATTGACTCTTCGGCATTCGAGACGGTGCCGCTTCCCGGGAGGTAGTAGCCTTCTCCAGCCGACAGAGGGAGCGACAAATGGCCGAGTTCTTCGTCTGGGTGACAACGCGACGGATCAGGGAAGGAACGCTCGACGACCTACGCCAGGCCTGGGAGCCGCCCGAAGCGCCGGAGGGGATGACGCGCGCCTTTGAGTGGATCGGCGACGACGGCCGGACCGTCGTCGGTGTCTCTCACTGGACCGGCAAGGACTCTTGCGAACGGTATCGGGCTTCAGATGCTGAGGCGGAGCGTCGGGAGCGCATGGCTCCTTATGTGGAGTCCGAGGATTCGCAGACCTATTCGGGCCGCGAACTCACCATCCCTCGCCCGTAGCCGATCGACCGCGCGTCGACTCACGCCTCGACGAGGAGGTCGAGGTCTTTCTCCGACCTTGGCGGAGTCGAGCGAGTCGTGTGCAACTGGGATCGGGACTAGCCAGCGCAGGCCGGCTTGCTGCACGTCGAGGTCGTCGAGTTCGATTTGTTCCCGAACTTGGGGTCTAGATGCGTTCTGGGTGAGCGCCTAAGGGCACGGCCGCATTGGGCTAGTCTGGCCGTCGGAGGTCGTGCAAGCCGTCCGCACATTCCTGTCCTACCTCGTGGGTCTACTTCGGTCCCTCTTCGGGAGCAGATCCGAGACTCCGGCGGGTTTCGTCGAGATCGAACTCGACGAATCGGTTGCTGCCCTCGACGAGATCCAGCACATCGTCGTGCTGATGCTCGAGAACCGCTCTTTCGACCACATGCTCGGCTACCTGAGCCTCGGAGCGAACGGGCCGGACGTCGACGGCCTGCGCGAGGGAATGGCGAACGAGCACGAGGGCCGTTCGTACCCGATCTTTCGGCTGACGGAGACGGCGTCGACGAAAGCGCAGGATCCATGTCACTCGGGGCGCTGCGTCGACGAGCAAGTGGGACGGGATAACGGCGGCTTCGCGGCGAACTACATCCGAACGAGGGTGGATCCGAGCGCCGCGGAGCCGGTCGTCGTCATGGGCCACTACGACGGCGGCCAGCTGCCCATCTACGACTTCCTCGCCCGGAGGTTCTGCGTTTGCGACCGGTGGTTTTGCTCCGTTCGCGGCGCGACGTTTCCGAACCGCCTCTACGCCGTCGCCGGACGCGCGGCCGGAAGCCGCGACAACGCAAGCCCGCCCATGTACCACCTGCCGTCTTTCGTCCGCCACCTCGACGCGGCGAGGGCGACGTGGCGTTGGTACACGCACGAGCTCTTCGCCACGATCTGGGCCATCGACCGCGACTACCTGCCGAAGACGTTCGACAACGTTCGGCCGTTCTCGTCCCCCTTCCGCTTCGACGACTTCTTCTCGGCCGCGCGGACGGGAACACTGCCGAACGTCGCGTGGATCGATCCTAATTTCGTCGACGTCGGCGGGGCAGTTGGTTCCAACGATGATCATCCGCCCTCGGACGTGCGCGCTGGGCAAGAGCTGGTCCTGCGGGTCTTCAACGCGCTCGTCCGCAGCCCGGCGTGGGAGCGCACGCTGCTCGTCGTCACCTACGACGAGCATGGCGGCTTCTTCGATCACGTCGAGCCGCCGAGCGTCGAAGACGACAACCCGCGGCCCGAGTTCCACGCGTACGGCCCACGCGTGCCGGCGATCGTCGTCTCGCCGCGCGTCCGCGCGGGTGTCTCCCACGAGGTCTTCGACCACACGTCGATCATCAAGACGTGTCTGGTCCGTTTCTGCCGCCGCGATGACGGGTTCATCCCGGACATGGGCGCGCGGGTGAGCGCGGCCAACCACCTCGGAGTGCTGCTCGACAAGGCGGTGCAAATTGCCCGCCCCCATGAGGCAGCGCTCAAGGATCTCGCCTCGGCGCTCGGGGGCTGGCGGGCCGATTCGCTACGCGCGGAGGTCGAGATCCAGAGCGAAGCCGTGGCGCCCGACCCCGTTGTCCTCACGGACTTCCAGGAGGACTACGTCGCTGCCCGGGAGGCCGTGCTGGAGTCCCTGACACCGACCGAACGGGCGCGCGCCGCAGCAGCCCTCGGCCTGTCGACGCAGGCCGCCGAGACGCCTCCTCGTCGCTAGCTCCGAGCGGCTGAGCGGGAATGCGTTCGTGCGGTGGGCCTCTCCGAAGGTCCCGACGCATGTGGGCGGACAATCGGGCGAGTGGGCGTTCGCTGCTTCGGTGCGCCAAGACGCCTGCGCGACCGCGGGGTTCGAGACGGAGGCGGCGAGGTGTGGCGCGGGCGGGCGCCCCTTGGGTGCTGTGAGGCGTCGTATGTTTCCGACGTGCGCGGCCCGAAAGCCTGCGAGCTGCGCCTCGACCTCTTTGCGTCGACCTGAGCTGGGTCGTGAGCAAGTACGTCGGCGAGACAGAGAAGAAACCCCCGGCGCGTCTTCGGCGCACCCGAGTCGGCGAGCACCGTCCTCCTCCTCGACCAGGCGGAGGCGCTAGTCGGCTAACGCACCCAGGTCAAGGCAAGCCACGACCGCTACGCCAACATCAAGGTCGGCTACCTGCTGCAACGGATGGAGGGTGCTCGACGTGGGCCGACGAGATCCTTGAGCTGTGGGCGCTGCCTATGCTTGCTCCGTGGAGTCATGACCTACGTCCACGGCTACGGAACGCCCGAGCAGGAGCGGCTCGTCGAGCAGGCCGAGCACTGGCGCCACCGGCTGATCCGCGACGGGACGCAGCTCGAACCGGGAACCCGCTTGCTCGAGATCGGTACGGGCGTCGGCGCGGTCCTGGCCGTGCTCGGCCAGGAGTTCCCCGGAATCCGCCTGACCGGCGTCGACATCGAGCCGGAGCAGCTCGAGTATGCGCGCGGGCACCTAGAGCGGGCCGACGTCGAAGCGACCCTTATGCAGGCGGACGCGCTTGCGCTGCCGTTCGAGGACGAGTCGTTCGACCACGTCTGGATGATGTGGTTTTTGGAGCACCTCGCCGACCCGGTCACGGTGCTGCGGGAGGCTCGGCGGGTCCTCGTCCCGAGTGGGAGGATCACGGCGATCGAGGTCGACTACTCGACGTGCCGTGCCGAGCCGTCCACGCCTGCGTTCGAGGCGCTGATCCACGCGATGGTTCGAGGCATGGCGGCGGCGGGCTGGAGCGACGCAGGCACCCGGCTGCCGGGCTGGCTCCGCGAGGCCGGCTTCCGGGAGGTCGACGAGGGGGAACGGCCCTTCTGGTGGCAGGGCGCCGAGCTCGTGAGTCAGGCGAGCTACGCAGCCGACGTGATGGCGAGCGCGTTCGACGCGCTCGCGCAGCTGCCGGGCGTCGCGGAGGGTGAGCTGCGCCGCGGCCTACGCGATCTACGGCGTCTCGGCGATCAGCCCGGCGCCGGCCTCGGCTGGGTCGTGCACAAGTCGACGGCTGTCCGTTAGCCGACGAGGAGGGACGACTCGGCGCGACCTTGGTCGAAGGTGGCAGGTCGTGCTAACCCGCCTGGCTAGACGGAACGTCTGGGAGGCGACGAACCCTGAGGCGGAAGCGAGGCGTCTTCAGAGCTAGCTCGCGTCGATCTGGAGGCGGCGAAGGGCATCCTGAACGGCGATCAGGCCGGGGCTTGGTTGGAGCGGTGCCGTATGGACGACGCGATGGACGGGAGTCGCATGAGCCACGATGAGTTCAAGCGGCTGATCCCGGCCTTCGAGGGCGTCTTCGAGTGCACATGCGAGTTCGTGAGCCGTCGCCCCTTCCTCGCTTTCGTCCTCGGCGTACAGCGCGCGCAGGCGGCTGGCGAGCCAGCGGACGCTGCTCCGGGTTAGCGCATAGGCGCGCCCGCTGACGATGAGCACGATCATCTCGCCGCAGTTGGGAGGTAGGTCGAGACCCCTCTTCGGAGCGTCCTAATGCCCGAGCGTGGGCGCGGCTAACCACTTCGCGGGGGCGGCAGCCGGCTCCGGCCCCCTTGATGGGACGTGGCGTCCGACTCATGGGCGGCGGCTCTTCGCGCAGCGCGCCGCAAGCGGCGGGTCGAGGCGGAGCAGCTGACTTTGCGCGCGTCCGAAGACGGTGTAGCGCAGCCGGATCAGCGAGAGCGTTCTGAATTCGTCGTCGCAACGAGGAATCGCCACGAAGAGAGTCAGGCTACGGTCCTCTCGGCGGCGCTCGTGGCGATCGTCGGTGCAAGCGGACGCTCACTCGGCCCAACGGCGGCGAGTACGTGAGGCGGAGTTGAGTAAGCCCAATTGGCCGCGTGCCGCGAGGTCGTCCGGGGGGCTCGCGTTACGGTCGTGCCTGTCGCACCTCGGCCCGGTCTTGGCGGTAGTGGATGACGTCGTAGGCGATAAGCGCGCAGCAGAGCCCGGTAACCGCCGCGAGCGCCGTCAGCGCCGAGAGCTCGAGCGCGGCGGGTAGGAGCGCGAGCATGCCGATGCCGGTGACGAGCCGGCCGGGGCCGATCCACCCCGGCCTGTCCGTGGTCGTGCGGCGAACGAAGTGGACGATGCGTATGCGGAGGGCGAGGTGGGTGAGGAAGTAGAGCGAGAGCCCGCCGCAGAGCGCGACGGCGGGGATCGAAGCGAGCGGATGGTGCACGTGCTCGATCGTCTTCTTCAGGCCGAGGGCGAAGAGGACGATGCCCGCGATCATCGGGAGGTGGAGGTAGCTGTAGTAGTCGCGCGCGAGTCGCACGCGCGCGGCCCCGCTCGTGGCGCCGAGTTGGCGCTGTGCCATGACGGCGTAGACGTCGAAGTAGGCCCACCAGAGGGCGGCGATGACGGCGATGGCGAGGACGCCCGCCGCGACGATGCCGGGCGTGAGCGACGCGCCTGCAGCGCCGATGCCGATCGCGACAATCGACTCGCCGAGGGCGATGATGACGATGAGACCGTGGCGCTCGCTGAAGTGCGCTGGCGAGACGCGCCAACCCTGGCCGCGGCCGAGCAGAACGCCCAGGTAGTCGACCGCCAGGGCGACGATCCAGAGCGTGCCCTGGGCGGGCCCATCAAAGAACGCCGCGGCGACGATGATCAGAGGCGCCAGCGCAGCCGACGGCACCATGCGCAGCACGGCTGCGAGCAAGTCGGGATCGCGCTTGCCGGCGATCGCATAGAGCTGCAACTGGAGCAGACGCACGATCAGATAGGCGACCCCGAAGAGCAGGCCGTGCGCGTCGAAGGCCTCCGGGACGGCGAGGGCGACGACGAGCATCGCAGCCATCGCCGCGAACATGCCTGCCCGCACCTGTCCCTCTTCGGGCTCGAGCGTGTTCGTCAGCCAGGCATAGCCGGTCCACGCCCACCAGAGAGCGGCCAGGACGATCAACCCCCGGCCGAGCCCCTGCCAAGTCGGGTCGTCCGACATCAGCAGGGTGACCTGCGTGATGGCGAAGACGAAGACAAGGTCGAAGAAGAGCTCGAGCGGCGTAACCCGCTGCTCACGCTGGGCCATCGGCAGAGGCTAATTCAGCGCGACCCGATTTTTGAGTCAGGCGTCGAGAAGACAGCCGATCGCAGCGGCACTACGGTGAGTCAGGCGGTGACTCTACATAGCGCCCGCTACGCTTCCGTGCTGGATACGGCGCGCGAGCTGAGCCCGGGCATGGCGGCCGGCGCCTTGCCAGTCCTTGAGCGCAGCCTGATCGCCGCGGGCTATGCGGCGCTGTTCGGCGGCCTCGTAAGCACTCCAGCAGCCTCCCGTGCAGCGGACGGTCCCAGACGTGAGCTCGCGGCCCTTAGTGACCGTCTCTTTCCAGCTGTTGGGAGCGCGCAGCGCCTGCTTGATGACGGGACAGTCAGGATGGTTCGGGTGATGCCGAAGCAGCTTGGCCGGAACGCGGTACGCAGTCCCCTCGAACAGGAACGGGACGAGTCGGTCTTCTGCCTCCCCGCGAACGAGGATCGCCTTCGTCCCCTCTCCTCTGGCCGGCGGCATCGGACGTCTATGTAAGCAGGTGGTGCCTTAGGGCCCTCCCGTCGGAGGCCGTCGCTGTCCCGGCATGACACGGGACCTTCCACGGGGGCAGTCGGGGCGTGCCTGGGGGCGCGCAGGGGTCACGGGGCGGACGCGGCCGGGCAACGCGTTCAGCTGCGACGGAGTGGACGTGATCATCCTCGGCGTCCAGCTTCTCCTCGCGGCTGCGCGCGCCAGGGGCAGCAGGCGCGGGATGGAGCTCCAAAGAGGACGCACCAACCGCCAGCTTCCGCTCAACCGTGGCAAGGAAGGGCACTGAGGACCACAGGATCCTTGAGCGGAAGCACGTGCGCCCGCTCATCGTGCGGTAGATCCTGAACGAGATCGCTTCCTTGGGGAAGACACGCCGCGCCTCGTACGCAGCGGTTCCGAGCGCACGACGTGAGACAGTAGGTGGATGACCGAGCAGCCGACGATCACCCTCCGTGACGACCGCGCGATCCCGCAGCTCGGCTTCGGCGTTTTCCAGATCCCGCCCGGCGAGGACACGCAGGCGGCGGTCGAGGCGGCGCTCGCTGCCGGATACCGGCACGTGGACACCGCCGCCGTCTACCGCAACGAGGTCGACGTCGGTGCAGCGATCCGGGCGAGCGGGCTTGCGCCAGGGTCAGTCTGGGTGACGACGAAGCTTGCGAATGCGGACCAGGGGGCGGCATCCGCACGTCGCGCCTTCGAGGCGTCGCTGGAACGGCTCGGCCTGGACGCGGTCGACCTCTACCTTCTGCACTGGCCGCACGAGCGTCGCCTGGAGAGCTGGCGCGTGCTCGAGCAGCTCCACGCCGAAGGCCTCGCGCGCTCGATCGGGATCTCGAATTTCCTCGTACGGCATCTCGAGGAGCTGTTGGCACGTGCCTCCGTGCCGCCGGCGGTCAACCAGATCGAGCTGAGCCCCTTCCTCTATCGCAGCCGCGAGGACACGTTGCGCCGGTGCGCGGAGGAGGGAATCGTGGTCGAGGCCTACAGCCCGCTGACCAAGGGCCGTCGGCTGGACGACACGACGGTCGCTTCGATCGCAGCCGAGGTGGGCCGGACGCCGGCCCAGGTGCTGATCCGCTGGTCGCTGCAGAAAGGGTTCGTCGTGCTCCCGCGCTCGTCGAACGCCGATCGCATCGCCGAGAACGCCGCCGTCTTCGACTTCACGCTCGACGACGCGCAGATCGGAGCACTCGATGCGCTCGACGAGGGCCTCACGACGGGATGGGACCCCGCGAGGCAGGGCTGAGAAGGTCAGCGCACCCTTGGAGTAGGATCGGGCTCGTGCGACGGACCTACTTCGGCACGCTCGCGGCCATCCTCACTGCGGTTGCGGTGCTCGTGATCGTGTTCCTGGTGCTGCTCGCGGTGAGCGACCAGCCGTTCGGGATCTAATCGGACCCGGGCGGCAGGCGGGACGGACGTCGCCGAGGGAGACGCGGGTCTGCCGTTTGATCGGCATGGCATGAGCCTCGCGTCATGTGCCCGGTATGGTCGGGACGTCGCCGAGGTCGAACGCGACGTCGGCGATCTTGACGCTTCGAGTTTCCTCGTCGTCCAGGAGGGCCCGGAGGATTTCAGTGCTCGCCTTGGGAAGGATGAAGCCGTGAATCCTGGGGTTCGCGGCTAGCTTCTTTATGACGCGGGCGGACGGGAGCCCGAGCCTGCCCAGGTTGCGGTCGTCTCCCTCGTCGAGCTTCGTGGCCCAGGCCTTAAACTGCGCGAGCGGGTCGGCCGGCGCGAGGTCTCACGAGGGGCGATGCCAGTCGCCGGGCGGCACGAAACAGCCGTCGGCCGCCCTAGTCTCAGGGCGTGCGCGCCCTGCTTGCATTCGCCGCGGCGGTGTTCGTCTTCCACAACCTGCCGACGTTCGCCGGCCGCTTCGGCGACTGGATCGACCTCGTTACCCCCTTTGCAGTCCTCGGCGCGGCGGCTCTCGTGCTTCTCGCCCTGCGGGCGCCGCTCTGGGTGGCTGCGCTCGCCCTCGCGGCCGGAGTCGCATTCGCGGATGGGCACGGCATCCACCTGGCGGCGAACTCCATCCGTGGCGTCGCCCTGGCCGGAGAGGCCGGGGACACGGCCTACTTCTGGGACGAGCGCTTCGGCCACATCGAGTGGCATCTCGGCTGGCTCGGGCTCCTCGTCGCTTTTCCACTCGCCGAGCGGTTCGGCCGTGCGACGCCCTCTCGGCCTCTCGCGGCCGCGCTCGTCGTCCTCATGCTGGGCTCCACGCTCTTCGGGAGCACGGTGGAGGGGCAGGACTGGTGGCTCGTGCCTCCGGTCGCGCTCGCCCTCGCCGCCTGGGCGCTCGTGTGCCAGGGGCCCGTCCTTCGCTCGTGCGCGGGCGCGCTCGCCCTCGCCGGCCTCCTCATGGCCGTCTGGGCAGCCTGGCACAGCGGGATGCCGGAGTTCAGCGACCTCGGGTGGATCTAGTGAGGCCTCTCGCGTCCCTTGGCCGGTTCGCCGTAGGGATGCACGCGCTCAAGCGTCCAGAAGTCGCCGAGGTGGGCGAAGTCGAGGAGGGCATCGAACTTGCGAACCTGCGACCCGCGGATTAGAAGACGAGCGCTGGGTCGGCTCAACATGCGGGTTTGAGCGGTCTGCGCGCCAGTGCGCGCGCCAGTCAGCGAATGGATAGTTCGGAACCACGCACATGACCGGCCACAGCCTTTGCCCGCCGAGACTCGCTGGGGCGTTGATGACCCGTAAGCTTCGGCCTGTCCCGACGGCGGCGGAGCACCCGGACCATCGACTCCGGCAGCTCGTCGTACACGAACGGCTTACGTCGTTCGATTTGTCTTGTGGTCGGCGTGACCTCATAGCGGCGGCACAGCGTTGCCTCCGGAGACCATGCTGGCGCCCGGCGTGCTGCCTAGCCTCTGTTTAGCGCCTCCCGGGGCCTCCGCGAACGCGCCAGCGCCAGATGACCGGCGTGGGGTCGACGTTTCGGGCGCGGTCGCGCGCCCGAACCGCAAGGACGTGCCGCCCCGGTGTGACGCCGGTGTAGGTGATGGGCGAGGCACAGGGCGCGAACGGGCGTCCGTCGAGGCTGCACTGGAAGGTCGCGCCTCCTTCTGTCGCCGAGAAGGAGAACGTGGCGGTCCTGCTTCGCGTCACGGACGGTGGGTGCTCGACGAGCAGTGTCCCCGGAGGTTGCGCGTCGACCCTCCAGCGGCGCTCCGCCGGCGTCGCGTCCGCGTTGCCCGCCTCGTCATGGGCAAGGACGCGAAGCGTGTGCCTGCCCGCGCGGAGGGCGGAGAGGACGAGGGGGGTAGAGCAGCTGACGAAGGGCGCGCTGTCCAGGGAGCAGCGGAAGCCGACGCCCGACTCGGTCGCGACGAACGTAAAGCGCGCCGTGCGTCCCGTGACTCCGCTCGTCCCGCGAACGGAGGTGTCCGGGGAAGTGCGGTCGACGACCCACCCCCACATAACCGGCGTCCGGTCGACGTTCCCGGCCCGGTCCCGGGACTTGACGGCGAAGCGGTGTGGCGCCTCGGTCAGGTTCGCAAGGGAGTGCGGCGAACGGCACGGGCGCCAGCGAGAGTCGTCCAGCTTGCAGGAGAACCTGACGTGGCGCTCGTTCGCCGCGAAGCGGAAGCGGGCAGACTTGGCGCGCGTCGCCGACGGCGGCTCGTGGGTCAAGCGCGTCTTCGGAGCGCGTGTGTCGACGGCCCATTCGAAGACGGCCGGCGCCCCGGCCACCCCCGAGATGCCGGTCGCGCGCACGGCGAGACGGTGCCTCCCCTCCTTCAGGCGGCGATAGCTCCGCGGCGACTCGCAGGCGCGGAAGGCTCTTCCGTCGAGCGCGCACTCGAACGTTGCCTCGCTCTCGGACGCGCTGAACCGGAAGGTGGCCACCGTTGAGCGCGAGGCCGCGGGCGGACGCTCGGCAACCCCTGCGGTGGGCGGGTTCGGAACGACGAACGGGCCGAGCCGGACGCCCTCGCTCCAGTCGTCTCCGCCGCCGTGCGTTCGCAGGACGAACCACCACGTTCCGGGGTCGAGGGCGCGGCTGCGGACGCCCGTGGCCGACGCCGGGAGGTCGACGGTTTCGTCAGGGCGGTCGTCGGCGCCGCGCGTCCAGAGAATGGAATAACCCTCGCCGTCCGCCTGGCGTGCCCAGGAGACGGCGACGACGTTCGGGCCCCGCTCGCCGATGCGGTGACTGAAACTTCCGAGCTCCGCGGGGTCGTCGACGCCGCCCCCCTGCACGGCGAGCACCGCCCCGGCGGTCACGGAGGCGAGCAGCGCAGCAGCGACGAGCGGCCTGCGCCCGCTCGCCCACCCGCGCGGGAGGTGGGGTGCGGGGGGCTCCACCGGCTCGAGCTCCGCGAGGATCCAGACCGCCGTAGAGGGATCGATCCCGCCTGCGCGGGCGCCGAGCTCCTCCTTCAGACGCTCCAGGCGGAGGGCCAGGCCGCTGCGGGCGACTCCGAGACCGCCGGCGAGCTCGCCCGGGTCGAGCCCGCGCCGGACGTGCAGGTCCAGCAGGGCGTAGTCCTGCGGCGCGAGAGCGGCGGCCGAGCTCCAGACAGCACCGGCGTCCCCGTCGGGAGCGGCGAGTCGAAGTACCGGATCCTCGGTGACGGCGCCGTTGCCGGCGAGAAGCGCGTCAAGGACAGTGCCGTGGAGGGTCGCGTAGAGCAGGACCTTCGGGGAGCTGCGCCGGCCGCCCTGCACCAGCCTCGTCCATGCCTCGCCCGCGGCGGCCTTCACGGCTTCGGCGGCCAGCCTGCGGTCTCTCACCACGCGCACCGCGAAGTCGTAGAGACCCGGGAAGTGACGCTGGTGTAGGCGGTCGAAGGCCCCCCGGTTGCCGGAGGCCGCCATCCTGGCGAGCTCCTCGTCGGTGAGCGGCGGCTCCTCCATCGCTACCTTGCGCCTGTCCTCGAGAGCGAGCCAACGCCCACGAAGGAAGAGCCAACGCGCATGAAGGAAGAGTGCAGCACGATCCGCGGCGCGACCACCCAAGAGTGGGGGCTTCCGCAGCGACGATCGCGATCCTCCCACTGTGTTTGAACCAGGATATGCGCAACGCTCCGCTGAAGCTGCGCTTCCGCGCGCGGATAGCACTGCGCTCGGAGCGATAAAGCGCTTCACTCGGCCGAGCGACGACGAGCTAAGGCCGCAGGCTTCCGGTGAGGCGATGCTGCTGATCGTCGGCCTCGCTCCGACGGGTCGTCCGCCGGATATCGTAAGTCTCCTCTTCACCGACCGGCCCAAGCACGATGCGGAGCGAGGCGCTCGCAGCCAGCTGGCGCGGTCCGCGGCGGTTCGGCAGAATCGCCCTGCCTTGGCGGGGCCAGAGACAGCCGAGTTCGACCGCGTGGTTCGCCTCGAGCTGTTTCGCATCGCCGCGGCGACCGGGCGAGTCCCAAGTGAGGTCGAGGTCGCTGAGCGCTTGGCGGAGCCTCGGGAAGCGGTCGCGGATGCGATCAGGCGGCTCGCCGACGGTAAGGCGCTGATCCTGGCGCCCGGTGGAACAAGCATCTGGGCCGCCAACCCGTTCTGCGCCGTGCCATCAGGCTTCCGCGTCCGTACGCAAGAGCGAACCTACTGGGCAATCTGCATCTGGGACGCGCTCGGCATCCCGGCCGCGCTGTCCGCGGACGCCACGATAGAGACAGACTGCGGCGACGCGTGCGGAGAGCGACTCCTGCTCACGATCCGCGATGGCTCGCTCGCCGACGGCGAGGGCGTGGTCCATTTCGGTGTCCCGGCGGCGAGGTTCTGGGAGAACATCGTCTTCACGTGAGCGACCATGCTTCTCTTCCGGTCGGAGGAGCACATCCAGCGGTGGCTCGCGTACCGTGACCTGATGCCCGGCGCCACGATGTCCCTCGAGCAATGCTGGCGACTGGCCCACGCCTGGTACCACAGGGTCCTCGACCCCTACTGGCGCCGCATGACTCCTGACGAGGCACAAGCCCTGTTCGCAGAGATCGGACTCACCGGGCCGTTCTGGAACTTACGCCCCTGAGTTGCCGCGCACGGCGGTGCCGTCGACGCGCGGTGCGCGTGTCGCCGCCTGACTCGCTGGCCGCCTCAAGCCCGCGGGAAGCCGGCGCGCGGTGGCCGGCCGCCACCACCCCCGCGAAGTAGCGGTGTTCATCCCGGCCAGCCGAAGTGACCTCATGACTTCTCGGCCCAGGCGACCCGCTCCCCGGCGAGCCGCGGCGGGCGGCGAGCAGGCAGCCCGCGTTCCGCCGATGCAATCGCCCTCTGCGCCTGCGGCCATCGTCTTTCCGGCGAGGGGAGCGCTCACAGCCTCCACCAGGCCCCCTCGGGCGCGACGGCATGGCCCGAGACGGCCTTCAGCGCTGGAATTAGTCGTACCGTCCCGGCTCCGTAGCGGGCGTCGAGGGCGGCTTGCGCTTGGCCGTCTAGGTCGACGATGACCCCGATCTCGATGACCGGGTCGACGTCGGGGCCCGACGACCAGAGCATCCGCAGCCCGAGTTCGTCGAGGCTGGCCTCAGCCTCCTCCCGGATACGGCCCAGCTCGCGCGCGCTCGGGACGTCGCGCTCCACGACGCAGAGCGGTCCGTGCCACACCTTCCTGATCTCCGCCTCGTGTCGCTCGCGATTCCGGGTGAAGACAGCGTTCACGATCACCGGCCCGAACTCGAGCTTGGGGGGCTCGAGATGAGTGATCCATGCGGTGACGGAGTCCGGTTGCGAGCTGGCGTATGCGATCGCCGGGCGGGCGTCCTCTTGCGTCGTGTGGTCAAGCCCGGTCCAGCCGCCGGCCGGCTCGGGGCAGGGGCTCGTGAAGTCGGGATCCGTCTCGGAGGCGGATTGGTCGTCCTCGTACGGCCCGACGTCGGTGATTGCGAAGTTCTCACCGTCGTACCGGCCCACGACGTGGTACATGCCCCAGGTCGTTCCGCCCGCGGTCTCCTCGCCCGCGACCGCCTGCCAGTCCCAGCCCGCGATCGGGACGTCTCCGCACCGCGGCGGGAGCGAGTCGAGTACTACTCCCAGGCAGAGCATCGGACCGTGGCTTTTGTCCTCGAGCACCGTGGCGTTCGCCTCGTAGAGCTGGCCCGTATCCGGCTCCGATGGGACCAGCGGCGGCTCGTCGGCGGCGGTCGTCGCGCCGCCCGCGGCCGGCCTGTCCGATCTCGCGCTGTCCGCGCCGCAAGCGGACAGCAAGAGGGCCAACAGCACGACCGGGGCGATGGTTCTCAACGTGGCTCTTTGACCCTGTTGCAGGCGTCAAAGTTCCCGGACGGCTGGCTGGCAGCAGGAGCGCAGGTCGATACCGCTTCTTCTCCACGAAGTAGGCAGTCTCAGGCGCCTCGCTCCGCCGATATAGTGCCGAGGCCAGACGGGCGCATCTCGCTGAGCAGGCGCACGTCGAGATCCGTGACTGGATGGTGTCGCTTCGTCTCGGCCCGAGATCGCCACGCACCCGGAGACACGTTGATAGATGAGCTTGGCCTCGGGCGCGGGCAGATTCGCGAAGCAGACCAAGTGGCCAAGATGGGACGTCCCTGAGCGAGCTTCGGTCCTCAGCGATCGCCGTGGTGATCGGCGGAGGGTTCGTCGGCTCGAGCATCGTGG
>DASQWP010000311.1:0-2404 GCA_035640195.1 Gaiellaceae bacterium
GCCGCCGTTCGGGATCAGCATGTTGTCGGCCCAGAGGTTGCCTCCGGACTCGGGGATGACGAACTGGAGCGCGTCGTCCTCGAACTGGAGCTGGATGACGTCGCCGGACCAGGCCATGGCCGCCCAGACATCGCCCCGGGAGAGCATGCCCGTGTACTCGTTGCCGGTGAACTGCCGGACCTGGCCGGAGTCGACGGCAGCACGGATCCGCTGGAGCGCCTGGTCGAACGTCTCCGCGGTCGCCTCGTTGGGGTCGTTGCCCTGGCTCAGCATCACGAGCGGGATCGTGTCGCCCATCTCGGAAAGGAGCGTCACCCGGCCGCGCAGGCTGGGCTCGTCCAGCAGCTGGTCGATGGAGGTGATCTCGAAGCCGACGCGCCTGCGGTTGTAGCCGATGCCGGTCATCCCGCCCTGCCAGGGCAGGCTGTACTGCCGCTCCGGGTCCCAGCTCACGCCCTGATAGTTCGGGAGGAGGTTGGAGGCGTTCGGGATTGCGCTCTTGTCGACCTGCGCGAGCCAGCCCAGGTCGACGAGCCGGGCGGCCATGAAGTCCGTCAGCACCATGAGATCGCGGTCGATCGACTGGCCCTGCGAGAGCGGCGCCTGGATCCGCCCGAAGTATTCCTCGTTGTCGTTGATCTCCTCGATGTACTCGACCTCGACGCCGAACTCCCGTGTGAACTGCTCGAGGGTTGGCCGCGTCTTCTCGTCGTCGGAGACGTCGATGTAGAGCGGCCAGTTCGCGAACCTGAGCGTGTCTGCGAGCACCTGCTCGACGGTGGTCGTGTCCTCCGTGGCCCCGGTCTCCTGGCCGGCGCCCTCGATGCCGTCCCCGCCGCACGCGGCGAGCAGGCCGGGAAGCGAGAGGGCCGCACCGCCCGCGGCGGCGCGGCGGATGAGCTGGCGGCGGGTGAGACGGCGTGCGAACGGGTCGGTCATTTCTGCTCCTCCTCAGGCTCGACTACGAAGGTCGACTCGGGATTCCAGCTGATGGTTACCTGGTCGCCCGGCTGAGCCGCGCCTGCCCCTGGCTCTACGTTCTGGACGTACAGGGAGATCTTCCCCAGCGGCGTCGAAACCAGATACTGCGTCGAGACGCCGATGTAGCCTCGCTCGGCGACAACGCCTTCGACGGCGTTCCCCTCTCCGCGGCCGAGGCGGATCTTCTCCGGGCGGACGCCGATCGCAACCGGGCCTCGTCGTCCGGCGGCCGCCGGCACGCGCAGGAGCGCTCCGTTCTCGCACCGGACGACACCGTCCCCTTCGCACGTTCCGGCGAGGAGGTTCGAGGCGCCCAGGAAGCCGGCGACGAACCTGGTGCGGGGGCGCTCGTAGAGCTCGTTCGGCGTGCCGAGCTGCTGGATGCGGCCGTCGTGCATGACCGCGATCGAGTCGGCCATCGTCATCGCCTCCTCCTGGTCGTGGGTCACGTGGACGAACGTGATCCCGACCTCGTGCTGGATCCGCTTCAGCTCGAGCTGCATCTGCTTGCGGAGCTTCAGGTCGAGCGCTCCCAGCGGCTCGTCGAGCAGAAGGACCTGCGGGCGGTTCACGAGCGCCCGCGCGAGCGCCACGCGCTGCTGCTGGCCGCCCGAGAGCTGGCGCGGCTTGCGCTTCCCGAGCCCTGCGAGGTCGACCAGAGCGAGCGCCTCGTCGGCGCGGCGGCGGACCTCCTGCCCGCGGATGCCCTTGCGCCGCAGGCCGAAGGCGACGTTCTCGAAGATTGAGAGGTGGGGGAAGAGCGCGTAGCTCTGGAAGACGGTGTTGACGTCGCGCTTGTACGCGGGGAGCCCGGTGACGTCGCGGTCGCCGAGGTAGATCGTCCCGGCGGTGGGGTCCTCGAACCCGCCGATCATGCGCAGGGTCGTCGTCTTGCCGCAGCCCGAGGGCCCGAGGAGCGCGAAGAAGCTCCCGCGCTCGATCTCGAGCGAGAGGTCGTCCACGGCGACGACGTCGTCGAAGCGCTTCGTGACTCGCTCGAGCCGCACGTCCGGCTCGGCCGCGCCCGCCTCGCGGCCCTGCGTCCGCTCGCGCTCCTCGACCGCCATCAGCGCGCTCCCGCCGTCCGCGGCGCGGTCACGGACACGCCGTCCGTCGCGGGCGCCGTGCCCCAGTTGTAGAGCTGCTTGCAGAGCTCGAGGTAGACGAAGCTCTCGGTGGACGAGACCCCGTCGAGCGAGCGGACGCGGTTGATCACGTCGAGGAGGTGGCGGCGGTCGACGCACACGAGCTCGACGATGACGTCGAACTGGCCCGCGGTGATGACCACGTAGTCGGCCTCACGCCACGTCGCGATCTCGTCCGCGACCGGGCCGGGCGGCGTGCTCGTCCGGATCCCCAGCATCGCCATCGCGTCGAAACCGAGGCCGAGAGGGTTGGTCACGCCCGTGACCTGGAGCACCTG
>DASQWP010000312.1:0-7890 GCA_035640195.1 Gaiellaceae bacterium
GAAGGAGGCATCGGCGAGCGGCACGTCCTCGGCGCTCGCCTCGACGAGCGGGAACTCGAGGGCGTGCTCTGCCTGGCACCGACGGGCCGTCTCGAGCTGCGCGGGCGTGACGTCGAGCCCGACCACGCGCGCGCCGCGGCGGGCGAGCCAGGCGGAGACGTACGCCGTCCCGCAGCCGAGCTCGAGGACGTCCAGGCCCGCCACGTCGGGCAGCACGCGAAGCTCACGCTCCGGAACGCCCCAGACGCCCCACGTGATTTCCTCCTGCGACCACTGACGCGACGCCTCCCGGTCGGTGTACTCGGCGTTCGTGCGCGTCCAGAGATCTCGATTGCGGACGACGTCGTCCGTCAAGCGAGCTCGCCGTCGGAGAACCAGAGCACGATCTCGCGCTCCGCCGAGTCGACCGAGTCCGAGCCGTGCACGAGATTGTCAGGCATGGCGAGCGCGAGGTCGCCGCGCACCGTCCCCGGGGCGGCGTCGACCGGGTTCGTCGCCCCCATCGTCGTCCGCACGACCGAGACCGCCGACTCGCCCTCGAGGACGAGGGCCAGCGTGGGCGCCGAAGTGATGAAGTCCACGAGCTCGCCGAAGAACGGCTTCTCCGTGTGCTCGGCGTAGTGGCGCTCCGCCAGCGCGCGGTCGACCTGGACGAGCTTCGCCGCGCGCACCGTGAGCCCGCGCTGCTCGAAGCGGCCGAGGATCTCGCCCGCCAGCCTCCGCCCCATCGCGTCGGGCTTGATCAGGACGAGCGTGCGTTCCGCCATTCCGCCTTACGCGCGAGCTCCGCGTCCTCCCGCCGCTTCGCCTTCAGGAAAGCCCAGCAGACGCCGCCGAGGATCACGAAGGGGATGATCATTCCGAGCAGCATCAGGATCGAGAGGGCAAGCGATCCGTGGCCGTCCGGCAGCACGCCGTGCGCGAGAACCGCGGGCACGTCCTCAGATTAGAGATTCTCGACCGCGCGAGGAGACTCGACGGGCGTCTCGCAGAAGGGGCAGATCTGCCAGAGCGGCTCGAGCGGTGCCTTGCAGCGCCGGCAGGCCTCCTTGAGCTTCGTCGTGCAAACCGGGCATGCGAGGAACGTCGGGTCGATCGCCGCCCGGCAGACGGGACAGCGCTCCGCCGTGTCGAGGCTCTCCTCCATCGCCTTGATCTCGAGCTCGCGCTCGCGCACGTCCTCGACGTACTCGGGGGGCCGGAAGAACATGTAGAGCAGGGGCCCGACGAAGGGCGGGAAGATGCCGAGCGCGACCGCCATGGCGAGGAGCCACGGATCCTCGATCCGCCGCCGGGCGTCCTTGTAGACCCAGTAGGCCGAGGCCGCCCAGAAGATGAACAGGAAGAAGAGGGTGACGTTCCTGATCAGCAGCCAGACCTCCGACTCGAAGAAGTCCCGGAAGAAGTCGAACGGGTCGCTCTCGTCCTCTTCGACCGTCTGGGCCAGGAGAATGTATGCGCGGGTCACAAGAGAATCTTTCCTACGAACCACCCGGCGCCAAACGAGATCGCCACGATCGTAAAGAGTACGACCGCGGCGAGCACGAAGACGCTCAACCGCTCGCCGACGCTTGCCATGGTAAGCCTGCGGGTCGGACGGATGCCAGGTCGGCGACGAGGTAGAGCGACCCGGTCACGAGCACGGCGCCCTCCGCGCCCGCCGCCTCTCGCGCGCGTGTAAGAGCGTGCTCCGGGCTCTCGACGACCTCGACACGAGCGAAGTACGGCTCGGCGACCGCGCCGAGGTCCCCGGCCGGCAAGGCCCGGGGATTCGACGACGTGGTGGCCACCAGTTGCCCGCCCAGCGCGGAGAGGGCAGCGAGCATGCCGCGGACGTCCTTGTCCTCGAGGATCGAGACGACGAGCACGTAGTCGGCGCTGGGGACCCGAGCGAGGAGATGGCCGATCCCGGCCAGGTTGTGCGCTCCGTCCCGGATCTCGAGCGGCGCCTCCCCCACCCGCTCGAGCCTCCCCGGGAGCTCGAGCTCCTCGGCGGGCGTCGCGTCGACCGGCCGGCCGAGGAAGGACTCGACGGCGGCCAGCGCCAGCGCGAGGTTCGCGCTCGCGAGCACGACGCCCTGCGCACCGTTCTCGCGACAGAGCGGCTCCCACTCGGGCTCCCCCAGCACGACGATCGCCCCGGGCTGAATCACCGCCAGCTTCTCCCGCGCGATCTCCTCGCGGGTCCGTCCGAGCACCTCGGTGTGCTCGAGCGCGACGTTCGTGAGGACGACCACCGGCGCCCGAAGGACGTTGGTCGCGTCGTGGCGCCCGCCCAGGCCTGCCTCGACGACGGCGACCTCCACGCGCCCCTCGGCGAACTCCGCCAGGGCCGCCGCGGTGAGGGCCTCGAACTGCGTCGCGCCCAGCTCCTCCGCCTGCGGCCGCACGCGTGCGAGGGCGCGCTCCACGTCGACCTCGGCGCCGTCGAGGCGGATGCGCTCGGCCCAGCCTGTTACGTGTGGGGACGTGTAGGCGCCCGTGCGCACGCCGTCTCCCTGGAGCAGCGCCTCGGCCATTCGCGTGGTCGTCGTCTTGCCGTTCGTCCCGACGACGTGGATCGCCGGATACGCGGCCTGCGGGTCGCCGAGCGCCCCGAGGAGCTCGCGCATCCGCCCGAGGCCGAACTCCTCGGGCCAGGGACTCAGGCCTTCCAGCCACTCAACCGCCGAGGGCATCGAGCTCACGCCGGTAGCGGGTCAGCTTCTCGCGCTCCGCGTCGACGACCTCGGAAGGGGCGCCGGCGACGAAGCGCTCGTTCCCGAGCATCCGGTCCGCTCGGACGATCTCGCGGCGGATCCGCTCTCGCTCCGCGTCCGGATTGCCGTCGGCAGGAAGCTGATCGCGCCTGACGACCGCGTCGAAGATGCGCCGCGCATCGCCTTCGAGCTCGACGACGACGCCGCTGCGGCGGGCGATAGCGGCTGCGTCCTGCACGGCCTCGAGCGCGCGCTCGTCGGACGCGAAGCGGTCGTCCGCCTCGGGCCAGGGCGCCACGATCAGCCGGGACTCCCGGGCGGGCAGGTTCGTCCAGATCTCCTCCGTCACGTGGGGCAGGACCGGGTGGAGGAGCCGGAGCAGGCGCTCCAGCGCCGCGAGCGCGGTCGCGGTCGCGTCCTCGTCGCCAACGTGGAGCCGCGGCTTGATCGCCTCCGCGTACCAGTCGCAGAAGTCGTCGAAGGTGAGGCGGTACAGAGCCTGCACGGCGTGCGAGAAGTCGAAGGCGGCAAAGTGCTTCTCCACGTCGGCGCGCGCGCTGTCGAGGCGGGCGAGAATCCAGCGCTCCTCCACCGACTTCGGTCGGAGCGCCACTTCGGCTGCTCCTGCTTGCAGGAGCAGCCGACCCGCGTTCCAGAGCTTGTTGGCGAGCTTCCGCCCCTCCTCGACCGCGCCGTACGAAAAGCGGACGTCCTGCGTCGAGGACATCTTGAGGAGCCCGTAGCGGGTGGCGTCGGCCCCGTGCTCGGCGATGACGTCGAGGGGGTCGATGCCCGTGCCGAGGCTCTTCGACATCCGGCGGCCGTCCGGCGCGAGCACCGTCGAGTGGATGATCACGTCCCTGAACGGCACCTCGCCGAGGAGCTCGAGGCCGGAGAAGATCATGCGGTTCTCCCAGAGGCGGATGATCTCGCGGGCGGTCGCGTTCAGGTGGCCGGGGTAGAAGGCTCGCAGGTCCGGCGTGTCGTCCGGCCAGCCGAGCGTGGCCAACGGCCAGAGCGCCGACGAGAACCAGGTGTCGAGCACGTCGGTGTCGCGCGTGAGCTCGCCGGAGCCGCACTCCGCGCAGGCCTCCGGCTCGGTCTCCTCCACCGTGACGTGGCCGTCGGAGCAGTACCAGACCGGAAGCTGGTGACCCCACCAGAGCTGCCTGGAGATGTTCCAGTCCGGTGCCTTCTCCAGCGACTCGACGGCGAAGCGATGCTGTGACTCCGGGTGGTAGCGGACACGCCGCTCCCGCAGGGCGGCCAGCGCCGGCTTCTTGAGCTCCTCCATCGAGCACCACCATTGCTCCGAGATGAGCGGCTCGATCCGCGATTCGCAGCGCTCGCAGAGCGTGATCGAGTGGCGGTAGCTCTCGCGCTTCTCCAGCTGGCCGCGGTCGCGCAGCCACGAGACGACGCGCTCGCCCGCCTCGTCCTGGGTGAGGCCGGCCAGGTCGCCGGCGTCATGGTTCATGCGGCCGTCCGGCCCGATCACCAGCGGCTCGGGCAACTTGTGGTCGCGCCCGATCTCGAAGTCGAGCGGATCGTGGCCGGGCGTGACCTTGAGTGCTCCCGTGCCGAAGTCCGGCTCCACCCGAGCGTCCGTGATGATCGGGACCGTCCGCTCGACGTAGGGGACGATCACCTCGCGGCCCACGAGCTCCCGGTAGCGCTCGTCGTCGGGGTGCACGGCGACGGCGACGTCGCCGAGGATCGTCGCCGGCCTGACGGTGGCGACCGTGACGTGCCCGTCGCCGTCCACGAGCGGATAGCGCGCGTAGACCAGCGCGTCGTCCACCTCGGCGTGGACGAGCTCGAAGTCGGAGAGGGCGGTCTCGTGGAACGGGCACCAATTGGTGATCCGGTTCGCCTTGTAGATCCAGCCCTTGCGGTACAGGTGGACGAAGAAGCGCATCACCGCCCGCACATAGGCGTCGTCCATCGTGAAGCGCTCGCGCCGGTAGTCGAGGGACGCGCCCAGGCGGCGGAACTGCGCCATGATCGTGCGCCCGTAGAGGCGCAGCCACTCCCAGACCCGTTCCTCGAAGGCCTCGCGGCCGAGGTCCTGGCGCCGGAGCCCCTGCCGCTCGAGATCCTTCTCGACCGCGTTCTGGGTCGAGATCCCGGCGTGGTCGTAGCCGGGCTGGAAGAGGACGTTCTTGCCCTGCATCCGCCGCCAGCGCACGAGCGCGTCCTCAAGCGCGAGCTGAAGCGCGTGGCCCGTGTGCAGCTCGCCGGTTACGTTCGGCGGGGGGTGCGCGATCACGTACGACTCGCGCGAAGAATCCGGCTCCGCCGCGTAGAGGCCTTCCTCCTCCCACGTCCGCTGCCAGCGTTCCTCGACGCCCTCGGGGCGATAGAGCGAGTCCACGGAGGGTGATTCTACGGAGCGACCCGAGGGCCTCAGCGCGCTTGCGGCTCACCGAGGGCGCCCCGGACGGCGGCGAGGAGGCGCTCGTGCTCGAACGGCTTGTGGAAGACGGCATCGGCCCCGGCGTGAGCGATCCGATCCCGCTCACCGCCGAGATCGCGAGCGGTGATGATGATGACCGGGATGCCCTCGAGCGAGGGCATCGCCTTCAGGCGCTCCATGACGACGTAACCGTCGCCGGCCGGGAGGCCGAGGTCGAGGAGGATGAGATCGGGCTCCTCCCTGCGGGCCATGTTGACGGCCGAGATCGCGTCGCTCGCGAACACGGTCTCGTAGCTCTCGGCCTTCAGCCGGTGCGCGAGGAGCCGGCGAATGTCCTGGTCGTCGTCCACTATGAGGATCTTGGCTCTGGCCACGAGGCTGGACACGCTTTGTACCATTGAAACCCACTCCCCCTGTGAGTCAGGTCGTTCAGGATCCCGCCGAAGCCGGCCGCGAGGCTGTGCGGCGCCATGCCTGGGAGGAGGGCTACGAGCTCTTGAAGCAGGCGGACGGCACCACCGAGCTCTCCGGCGACGATCTCGAGATCTTCGCCAACGCGGCCCTCTGGACAGCGGGCCTCGACGAGTTCCTTCCGCTCATGGAGCGGGCATATGCGGCCCACACGCGCGCCGGAGACGGTCTGCGGGCGGCCTTCGTCGCCATTCACCTCGCGCACGACTACAGCCTCAGGCTCGAGAAGTCGGTGGCGAACGGCTGGCTGCGCCGTGCGCAGCGCCTGCTCGAGGACGAAGAGGAGGCTCCCGAGCACGGATACCTGGCGCTCGAAGTCGGCCTCCGGGCACTTAGCGAACACGACTTCGACCGGGCGCTCGCGGAGGCGCGCCGGGCCGAGCACATCGGACGCCGCTTCGGAGACCGGGCTCTCGAGATCCGGGGCATCCAGCGTCAGGGCAGCGCGCTCATCGAGAAGGGTAATCTCGAGGAGGGCCGGGCGCTCCTCGACGAGGCGAGCGTGGCGGCTGTGAGCGGCGAGCTCGACCCGTATACGACGCTCGTCGTCTACTGCAACACGATCGGGGCTTGCCGCGACGTCGGCGACTTCGACCGCGCCGGCGAGTGGACCGAGCGTGCGAGCCAGTTCTGCGACTCGCACTCGCTCTCCGCCTTCCCGGGGATGTGCCGCGTGAACAGAGTCGAGGTCATGCGCTTCCGGGGCGAGCTGCTCGACGCCCGTGACGAGGCGGATCGGGCCGGCCAGGAGCTTCGCGTCTGGAACCCGCGGGTCGCCGGAGCTGCGTTCTACGAGATCGGCGAGATCCGCCTGCGCCTCGGAGAGCTCGCCCAGGCGGAGCAGGCCTTCCGCGAGGCGGACGAGTTCGGCAAGGACCCGGAGCCCGGCCGCTCGCTCCTGCTCCTTGCCAAGGGGAACGTCCAGGGCGCGGTCGCCTCGATCCGCCGTGCGCTGGGCGACGAGACGCTCGGCTTCCCAGCGCGGGCTCGTCTCCTCCCCGCGGCAGTCGAGATCCGCCTCGCCGCCGGCGACGTCGACGGGGCCGACGAAGCCGCCGTCGGGCTGAAGGAGATCGCCGACGCGTACCAGAGCTCGTCGCTGAAGGCGGCAGCCGCGCACGCCCGCGGCGCGGTGCTGCTCGCCCGCGAAGACGCGGCCGGCGCAAGCACGTGCCTGCGCCAGGCGGTGCGCCTCTGGCAGGAGATCGGGGCGATGCACGAGGCCGCCCGGAGCCGCGAGCTCCTAGGCCTGGCCCTCCAGGCTGACGGCGACGAGGAGGCGTCGCTCTGGGAGCTCCAGGCCGCGGCTGCCCGCTTCGAGCGGCTCGGGGCCGTGCGCGACGCCGACCGCATCGCCGAGCTGCTCGCCCGGACCACCGAGCGCCAGACGATGAAGACGTTCCTGTTCACGGACATCGTCCGCTCGACCGACTTGCTCGCGGCCATGGAGGACCGCCACTGGGCCAACCTGATCCGCCGCCACGACACCGAGCTCCGCTCCGTCCTCGAGCGCCACGGCGGCCAGATCGTCGACCACACCGGGGACGGCTACTTCGCCGCCTTCGACGAGCCCGCCGGGGCCGTCCGGGCCGCGGTCGACGCGCAGCAGCTCGTCGACCGCGAGTTCCCATTCGATGTGCGCATCGGCCTCCACTCGGACGGTGCGCTCAGGAAGGACGAGAACTACCGAGGACGCGGCGTGCATACCGCCGCGCGCATCGGCTCTGCCGCCGCGGGCGGCGAGATCCTCGCCAGCCACGCGACGATGAAGACCCTTCCCCAGTTCCCGATCTCGAACGCGCACGACGTGGCGCTCAAGGGAGTGAAGGAACCGGTGCCGGTCTGCTCGGTCGACTGGCGCGGCTAGCGCGAGGCTACGCCGCGGCGATCGGCAGGCGCTTCGTGGGCGGAATGCGGGTCGGCATCAGCCGCGCGAGGCTCGCGTAGCGCCGCTCCAGCCCACGACGAAAGCTCCGGACCGCGAGGAGCCAGCCGAGGCGCCTCCGGCCGTGGGAGCGACGGATGCGGGTCACGACCCGGACCCCTCCGTCGACCGGCTCCAGCTCGGTCGTGAGGACGACGCCCACCGACCCGCGCACGGTCCTGCGTTCGGTGAAGTAGTCGAACGGTCGCCAGTCGAGGATCTCCTCGTAGATGCGCGCCCGCCCATCTACGCAGAAGCTCGTCGTGCCGGCGCCGCGCCGGCCGCCCGGCGGAACTTCGGCGACGTGGTCGGCCTGCCAGAGCATGCGCTTGTCCGGCGCGGTGAGGTACTCCCACACGAGCGCCGGGGAGCCGGGGAGC
>DASQWP010000313.1:0-13923 GCA_035640195.1 Gaiellaceae bacterium
GCTCCTCCAGCTTCAGCGCCAGGCAGGCCTCCTTCGTCTTGCGCTTCCAGGTGACCTCGTTGCCGATGTAGAGGTTGCGGACCAGCTGCTGCGTGATCGTCGAGCCGCCCTGCACGATCTCGCCGCTCTCGAGGTTCTTCACGGCGGCGCGGAGGATCCCCTCGTAGTCGAGCCCGTCGTGCGCGTAGAAGCGACGGTCCTCGATTGCCACGGTCGCTTCGGCGAGGAGCGGAGACATCTGGTCGAGCGACACCTTCTGGCGGTTCTTGTCCGCCGGAATCGCGCCGAGGATCGAGCCGTCGGCCGCGTAGACGAACGAGTTCTCGCCGATCGAGACGGGCTGCAGCGAGGCGAGCGAGCAGCTCTCGCGAAAGGCCGTGGCCCCGGTGAACGCCGCCGCGACGAGCACGGCGCAGGCGGCGAGAACGACGGCGACGACCGAGACGGCGACGAAGCGCCGCGACTGCGACTTGTCGCGGCGGCGGCGCTCGCGCCTGCGGCGGCGGTTGCGGTTGTTCGCCCCCGGGAAGCCGTTCCCGTTTCCGTTGCGGCCGTTCTTGCCGTTCTTACCGTTCTTGCCGTTGCGGCCGTTCGCGGTCACGAATAGACGCCTTCCGCGCGCAGGCGCCGGTACGCGCCCTCACGGATGTGGGCGGCCAGGCCGGTGGCGTCCTCCGCCGTGCGTGCCCAGGCTTCGACCGTCACGACCGCAGAGGTCGCCTCCAGCTGGCTCACGGTGGCGGTGGGCTCTCTTTCCGGCACGGCTTCGGGCGCCTTCCGCGCCTCGTCGACGAGAAGTCCGAGCGCCCGGTCGAGATCCGCCGAGAGCGGCACGAAGACCCTCACCGCGGCCAGGTGCTCAGACGTTGCGATAGTCGCATTTCTGATGGTATCGGAGGCCAGCTTCGCGTTGGGGACGAAGTAGCGGGCGCCGTCGCCCCCCCGGATGATCGTGTACGTGATGCGGATCTCCTCCACGGTGCCCGACGCGCCCGCTACGGACACGGCGTCGCCCAGGCGGAGCGGCTGCGTGAACGCGATCAGGATCCCGGCCACGAAGTTGGAGAGCGTGGACTGGGCAGCGAGGCCGATGACGAGGGCGAGGATCGCCGAGGAAGCGAGGATGCTGCCGGCGACGGTCCGCACCTCGGGGATGACCAGGAGCGCGCTCAGGACGCCGACGCCGACGATGACCGCCATGGCGCTGCGCCGCAGGACGCGGTAGCGGGTGCGCATCTCCGGTCGCGGCTCGAGCCGGCGCTCCAGCGCCCGGTCGGCAAGGCGGGCGACCACGAGCGCGACGAGGAGGACGACGCCCGCGACGACGGCACGCTGGAGCCACTCGGAGTCCATCCCGGAGAGTTCTCTAGAAGGGGAGCGGCTTCCTGCCCGCGTAGCCGTCCTCGAGCCCGTGCCAGTACGCCACGGACTCCTCACCCAGCTCCCAGCAGAGGAGCACCGTCTCCCCGCTCTCGGGATGCCGCGCGGGGAAGTCGATCAGCCCTCGGTCCAGGTCCTTCACCTGGAGACCGAGGCCATCCAGCTCTTCCACCAGCCCGGCCAAGTCGGCGGCCACGCGCTCGGCCGCTTCCTGGAGCCGGGCGACGCTCTCCGGGTCGAGGCTGCCTCCGTTGCCGGCCACGGTGCCCCGCACCGCGCCGAGCGCGCTCCCGACGCGCACGAGCTCACGGCGTTGCTCGACGAGCCTCTCCACGAGGGGCCGCACGCGCTCGAGCGCCGCGTTCGCCTCCTCCTGCGTGAAGAAGCGCATTGGGGAATAGTGCCTCAGTGCCCCTGCCGGTGATCCTGCAGCGCCTTCGTCCCCTACTTCTGCTCGCCGCCCTCCTGGCGGCCGGGTGCGGGGAGCGGAGCGAGCCGCTCGGCGAGGTAGCGCAGCCTTACCCGGTGACGGTGCAGGGCGCGGGCGACCAGCCGACTGTGGTCGAGGAGCCCCCGCGGCGCATCGTCGCCGTCGATGCCGGCTCAGCCGAGCTCCTGCGCGCGCTCGGCGTCGGCCGCCGGCTCGTCGGGGTCCCAGCGGGCGTACGGCCCACCGGGCGCGCCCGCGAGGTCGTCCGGCCCACCGGGCAGGTGGACGTGGACGAGGTCGTCCGCCTCGAGCCCGACCTCATCGTGGCGACTCCCCGAGCGGACGCGCTCGACGTCGCCCGCGCCCAGCGCGAGAGCGGCGCCCGCCTCTACGTCCAGCCCGACTCCTCCGTGGACGACGTGCTGCGCGGGACGATCGAGCTCGGCTTCCTCGTCGGAGAGCCCGTCCGGGCGCGGCAGCTCAGGGAGGAGATGCTGGCGCAGGTCGAGCGCGCCCAGGCACACGTGGCCGAGGAGCCCGTCGTCAGCGCCTTCGTCGACACGGGCTTCTTCATCACGATCCCCCAGCGCTCCCTCCTCGGCGACCTGATCCGGCGCGCGCACGGCGAGAGCGTCGCCGGCGCCGCTCCCGGCCCGGACCCGGTTTCGCCCTCTCGCCTTCGGCAGCTCGACCCGGACGTCTACCTGGCGACGAGCGAGAGCCGGGTCACGCTCCAGAGCCTCCGCGCCGACCCCCGCACGGCAGACCTGTCGGCCGTGGAGCAAGGCCGCTTCGTCCTTCTGCCCTCGGATCTCGTCCTCCGCCCGGGCCCCCGCATCGGCCGGGCGCTCGACCAGGTCGCCCGCGCTCTCCATCCCGATGCCTTCGGCTAACGACCTCGACGCCGTCACGGTGGACGCCATGGGCACGGTCGTCGAGCTCGCCGACCCCGTACCGCGGCTGCAGGACGCGCTCTCCCGGCGTGGTGAACAGCACGATCCGGATCCGGTCCGCGACGCCTTCGCCGCCGAGGTCGCCTACTACGTGCCGCGGGCGCACGAGGGTCGGGACCCGGAGAGCCTGGCCGCGCTCCGGGTGGCGTGCGCCGCCGTCTTCCTCGAGGCGCTCGGCGCGGAGCTCGACGCAGACGAGTTCGCGCCGGCCTTCGCCGGCGCCCTTGCGTTCCGGCCGCTCGACGGAGCCCAGCGGTCGCTCGCACGCCTCCGTGCGGCGGGGCTCGCGCTCGCATGCGTCTCGAACTGGGACCTCTCGCTGGCCGAGTACCTGGAGGAGGCGGGGCTCGCCCACCACTTCGACACCGTGGTCTCTTCCGCCGAGGCGGGCGCCCCGAAGCCCGACGAAGCCGTGTTCCGCGTGGCCCTCGAGCGGCTCGGCGTCGAGCCGGGACGGGCCCTACACGTCGGCGACGGAGAGGGCGACCGCCGGGGCGCCGCGGCAGCCGGCCTGGCCTTCGAGCCCACGCCGCTGGCGACGCTGCCCGAGCGGCTGGGAATCTCGTGACCGATGACTGAGCGCAAGCGAGGCCTCTCCACCCGCGCCATCCACTCTCCGGCTCGCCCGGAAGGCCCCGGGAGCCCGGTCGTCCACCCGATCGTCGCCTCGACGACGTTCTCCTTCGAGACGGCGGAGGAGTTCGGTCGCGTCATGAGCGAGGAGGAGTACGGCTTTCTCTACGCGCGCCTTCGCAACCCGACCGTGGAGGAGCTGAACGGCGTGCTGGCCGACCTCGAGGGCGCCGAGGCCGCGCAGGCCTTCGCCTCCGGCATGGCCGCGATCTGGGCCGCGCTCGCGACGACGCTCGCGCCCGGCGACACGCTGCTCCTCCCGAAGCAGCTCTACGGGACCACGTACCAGCTCGCCGAGTCGCGGCTGCGCCCCAACGGCGTCGCGATCGAGTACCACGACGCGACAGACGTCGAGGCGTGGAAGCGACCCGCTCGCGTCCGCTACGTCGAGACGATCGCGAACCCGGGCTTCCCCGTGGCCGATCTCGCAGCCATCGCGGAGACGAAGGGCGACGGCGTCCTCATCGTGGACAACACGTTCGCGTCGCCGGCACTCTGCAGGCCCCTCGAGCACGGCGCCGACCTCGTCTGCGAGTCGGGGACGAAGTACCTGAACGGCCACCACGATGTCACGGCGGGCGTGCTCGCCGGCTCGCGCACGCTCGTGGCGGCGGCGCGCGAGCATCTCGTCCAGACGGGCGCCGTGCTCGATCCGTTCCCCGCGTTCCTCCTCCGGAGAGGGCTGAAGACGCTTGCGCTCCGCCTCGAGCGGCACAGCGCGAACGCCCTCGCGGTCGCGCGGTTCCTCGAGGAGCACCCGAAGGTCGCGCGGGTGCTCTACGCGGGCCTCGAGAGCTTCCCGCAGTACGAGCTCGCCCGGCGCCAGCTCGGCGACTCCGGCGGGATGCTCGCCTTCGAGCTCGAGGGCGGCCGCGAGGCGGGCGAGTGGCTCATGAACGCCCTCGAGCTCTGCGCCCGGGCGACGAGCCTGGGCGGCGTCGACACGGTCGTCCACCACCCCGCTTCGACGAGCCACCGCCAGTTCTCGCCCGAGCAGCTGGCCGCTGCGGGCATCTCGCCGGGCCTCCTCCGCCTCTCCGTAGGCTGTGAGGATGCCGACGACCTCGTCGCCGACCTCGAGCAGGCTCTCGCGCGCGCGTGAAGCCCTGGCGTTCGCCCTCTGGGCGGCGCTCGCCGGCCTCTTCGTCCTCGCCGCCTTCTCGAGCAGGGCGCAGGAAGAGACGCCGGACGACATCCTCTACGACCCCGATCTGGCGATCAGCGGGGTCTTCTTCTACGGGATCATGCTCGCGATCGCGGTCGGGATCGCCCACCTCTACGCCCGGCCCTGGCACGATCTCGGCTTCCGTCGCTTCCGGGCCCGCTGGGTCTGGATCGCCTTCGGCGTCGTCCTCGTCACGCTGATCGTGGGACGCATCCTCGAGCCGTACCTGCACGGCGGCGAGGAGCAGGGCTTCGCCCCGGATCGCTGGGAGCCCGAGCATGCCGCCACCTTCGTCGTCAACGCCCTCCTCGTCGTCACCCTCGGCCCCTTCGCCGAGGAGATCTTCTTCCGCGGGCTGGGCGTGCGGGCCCTGAAGCTCCTCGGCGTAGCCGCAGCGGTCGTCGTCACGGGGGTCGTCTTCGGGCTCGTCCACGGCATCCTCGGCGCTCTTCCGCCGCTCGCGCTCTTCGGGATCGGTCTCGCGTGGGTACGTGCCGCTTCGGGAAGCGTCTGGCCCGGCGTGATCGCGCACATGACCTACAACGGGGTCGGTATCGGGCTGCTCGTCCTCTCCTGGGCGCTCGACGTCCCCGTCGAGTGAGCCTGCCCCTATCCTTCGCTCATGACCGAGGCCGACCGCGACCCCGTCGTACGCCAACTTCGCGAGCAGATCTCGGACAACGACCTTGCGATCGTGAACGCGATCAACAAGCGCCTGCGGCTCGTGCGGCACCTGCGTGAGTACAAGACCTCCCGCGGCTGGGAGTTCGTCGACCAGGCCCGCGAGGACTGGATGCTCTCCTACGTCACGCGGGCCAACCAGGGGCCCCTCTCCGGCGAAGGGCTGCGGGAGATCTACGAGGAGCTGCTCGAGCTGACGAAGCGCGAGGTCGCAGGCCGCGGGGCGGAGGCCGAAGCCTCCTAGGGAATCGAGCGGTAGAGCCGGGCGAAGGCGGTGCGGAAGCCGCGCTTCGGCCAGAAGCGCGAGGCCAGGAGGTTCGTCACGCGCCAGTCCGTCACCATCGCGTCGTAGCCCTCCTCAGCCGCAGCGGCGAGCGACGCGTCCGTGAGCGCGACGCCGATCCCAGAGCCGCGAGCCTCGGGCAGCGTCGACGCAGAAGCGAGGTAGCACGCCCGTTCCGGTCGCGCGAGGCTGCGGTGCTGGCTCGAAAGCTCGGCGGCGCACACCGACCAGCAGGCGAGGGGCCGGCCGTCCCGGGAGCCGATCAACACCTTCTCCTCTCCGGCGGCGAGCGTCGAGCGCCACTCCGTGCGCAACTCCTCCTCGGTCGGCAACGGGCGCTGGGAGAAGACCGGGGAGCTCCGCTGGTGCGCGGGCAGGGCGATGTCGACCGCGAGCAGCGTCTCGACATCCTCCTCACGCGGCTCCCGGATCTCGAATCCGTCCGGGACTCGCACGTCTACCTGGGCCGGAACCTCGCGGAGCCCATGCGCCTGCTGATGACCGAAGCCGAGCCGAAACCACGCGTCCACGAGCTCCGCGTCGGTCGCCGGCACGAGCGCGTAGTGCCGCCGCCGTTCCTCCCCGACCCACCTCGCGGCCGCCACGGCGTACAGATCGCGCACGTCCTCCGCCTCCTCGACCGCGTGTCCTGCCGGCTCCACCCAGACGTTCTCCCCCCAAACCTCGACCTCGCGCGGCGCCCCGACGAGATACCCGACAAGTCGGCCGTCGCGGAAGGCCGCCGCGCCGGAAGCTTCCTCCGCATGCCACGCCGCCGCGAGCTCCTCCCGCGCCGCGGAGGGCTCCTCGAAGCCCTCGGACAGGAGCGGCGCGGCCTCGCGGTGGCGAGCGTGCCGCTCGGCGAGCAGCCGGCCGGCGTGCTCCAGGTGCTCGTCCGAGAAGGGCACGACCTCCAGCCGAGCCATCGCCACAGATTCGCAGACGGTAGTGCAGAGTGCGCGGCGTGCCCCCGAGCCCGCCGTTCGTCGTCGTGAGCGGACTGGCCGCTTCGGGAAAGACCAGTGTTGCGCAGCCGTTGGCGCAGGCACTCCGCCTTCGGTTGATCTCGAAGGACGCGATCAAGGAAGCGCTCTTCGAAGCCGTCGGATCCGGCGGCTGGGAGTGGTCGAAGACTCTCAGTCGAGCGGCGGATGCGGCGATGGTGCGCATCGCTCACGACCTCGGCGGCGCCGTTCTCGACAACTTCTGGTACGCCGAGACGGTAGACGAGCTCCTTGCCTCGTTGCCACGGCCGATCGTGGAAGTCTTCTGTCGCTGCGCCCCCGGCGTCGCCTACGAACGGTTCCGACGCCGAGACCGGCATCCGGGGCACGCAGACGACGAGCGTGACGCAGACTCGATTCGCTCGTCGTTCTTTGCCCGTGCCGACAAGTTGCCGCTGCGGGTGCTCGGCCCCGTCGTGGAAGTCGATACCGAGCGACCTGTGGACGTTGCCTCGGTAGCTACGCGAGTCTTGGAAGCGGCGAACCGCGCGTAGCCGAGGCGGCGCGCTACTAGCCCTCGGTGGAGAAGTCTTCCGGCTTGACCTCGTCGAGGAACTTCTTGAACTCCTCGACGACTTCTTCCTCGTTCACGTCCTCGTGCTCGAACTCGATCGCGCTCTCCTCGATCACGTCGTCGGCCGCGAAGATGGGCGCCTCGGCGCGCACCGCCAGCGCGATCGCGTCGCTGGGACGCGAGTCGATCTCGATCTCGCTCCCGTTCACGGCCACGGTGACGATCGCGTAGAAGGTGTTCTCGCGCAGCTCCGTCACGGCGATGCGGACGACGCGCGCCTCGAGCCGGGCGAGCATGTCGGTCACGAGATCGTGGGTCATGGGGCGGGGCGTCGCGGCTCCCTGGAGCTTCATCAGGATCGCGGCCGCCTCCGGATGGCCGATCCAGATCGGCAGGAACTTGTTCCCGTCGGAGGTCTTCAGGAGCACGATCGGCTGCTTGCCAACCATGTCGAAGCTGACGCCGTAGATGACCATCTCTTGCATGGGCGGGCCTGCGTCGGATGATAGCGGCGCCCTTTTCGGGGACGCCGAAGTGGGCGATCCTGGATTCGAACCAGGGACCTCCGCCTTATCAGAGCGGCGCTCTAACCGACTGAGCTAATCGCCCGCGCGAGAGCGAAGTGTAGCGGCGGCAGTGTTAGTGGAAGTACCGGCAGCGGCGCGAGTAGTCCTCGAAGGCGAGCAGGAACGCGCGCTCGCCGGCGAGCTCGAGGACGGCCGCCTTCGTCTCGGAGTCGAGGTCTGCATCGGCGTGGACGGCGTCCATGAAGCGGCCGAGGCGGCCGCCCCGCGCGAGGAGGGCCAGGCGCAGGACGACGTCGCGGACAGCCTCGTCCTGGTGCAGCTCCTCGAGGGACTCGATGTCGTACCACGCGCCGACCATCGCCTCACGATAAACGAGAAGTCGCGGGTCGTTAGATACGGGCGGCCTCGAGGGACTCGACGATCTCCTCGAGCTGGGTCTCGCTCTCCCAGAAGATCTCGATGCGCCCGTGGCCGACCCGGGCGCCCGCGCCGGTGAGGCGCTCGCAGGCCTCGCGTGCTCGGGCGGCCAGCGCGGGATCCACCGGCTGGGCGCGCCGTGGTTTAGTGCGAGCGCCGGCCCAGCGGGCCGCACGCTCGGCTGCGCGGACCGAGAGCCCGCCGCGGATGATCCGGCGAGCGAGCCTTCGGCGGCCCTCGCTGTCGGGAACCGCCAGCACCGCTCGGGCGTGGCCCTCGGTGAGGAGGCCTCGCTCGACCAGCCCGAGGAGATCGTCGGTGAGGTCGAGCAGACGCAGCCGGTTGGAAACGGACGGCTTCGAGCGGCCCACGTGCTCGGCCACCTCGCCCAGCGAGAGCCCGAACTCGTCCATGAGGGCGGCGTAGCCACGGGCCTCGTCCACCGGCGAGAGATCTTCGCGGGCGACGTTCTCGACGAGGGCGAGCAAGAGCGAGTCCCGGTCGTCGCCCGGGCGCACGACCGCCGGCACCGTCGCCAGCCCGGCCTGCCGCGCAGCGCGCCACCGGCGCTCGCCGGCGATCAGCTCGTAGCGTCCGTCGGGAAGCGGGCGGACGAGCACCGGCTGGACGATGCCCTGGGCCCGCACGGACTCGGCCAGCTCGGCGATCGTCTCGTGGTCGACCCGCTTGCGCGGCTGCCGTGCGTTGGGCGTCAGCGCACCGACCGGCAGGTGCGCCAGCTCCGACGCCGGCAAGGCGCCTCCCATGAGCACTTCGAGGCCGCGGCCGAGGCCTCTGCGGCCGGGGGCGGGGGCGGTCACGCCGCCACCGCCGCTGGCACGGCGCGCAAGCGCTCGACGAGCTCGACCGCGACGCGATAGTAGGCGTCGGCGCCCGCCGACCCGCGGTCGTACTCGGTGATCGGAAGGCCATGGCTCGGCGCCTCCGCCAGGCGCACGCTGCGCGGAACGGAGGCGGCGAAGACGAGGTCGCCGAAGTGCCGCCTCACCTCCGCGGCCACGTCTGCTGCCAGGCGAGTGCGGCCGTCCACCATGGTCAGGATCATCCCGGCGACCGTGAGCCGAGCGTTCAGTCGCGCGCGGACGAGCTCGACCGAGTGCAGGAGCTGCGTCAGGCCCTCGAGAGCGTAGTACTCGCACTGCACCGGGACGAGCACGCCGTCGCAGGCGGCCAGGCCGTTCACCGTCAGCGGCCCGAGCGAGGGAGGGCAGTCGACGAACGTGAAGTCGTAGCGCTCCCGCGCCGGGGAAAGCGCATCAGGCAGGAAGCCCTCGCCGTCGTCGCGGCGTGCGAGCTCCACGGCCGCGCCGGCGAGCTCTGGCCGCGACGGCACGAGCTCGACCCGCTCGAAGCGGGTGGAGGAGACGACCTCCGCCAGCGGCGCTCCGTCAAGAAGGTCGTAGGTCGAGGTCTCGCCGGCGCGCTCGCCGAGGCCCGATGTCGCGTTCGCCTGCGGATCGAGGTCGACGACGACCGTGCTCGCCCCCGCCTCCGCGAGACAGGCGGCCAGGTTGACGGCGGTCGTCGTCTTCCCGACACCGCCCTTCTGGTTCGCGAGCGCGACGATCGTCCCCACGACGAGGCCAAGCCTACTCAGGCGAGAGGACGTTTCCGCGCGAGCCCGGGGCGGCGGGGGAAGCGGTCCGGCGTGGGCGCCACCTTGCGCAGCAGGAGAAAGCCGGGCGGCGCTGCCTCCGCCTCGGCAGAGAGGTACGAGGCCACCGTGGCGACCGCGCCGGCGTTCGCGGAAGGCCCCACGAACAGAATCGCCAGGCCGCCCGTGCGAACCAGGGGCAGGCACCACTCGGCGGCCACAGGCGGCGGCGCGAGCGCTCGCGCGACCGCGGTGCCGTAAGCATCGCGACCGGCTCCGCGGGCGTGCTCCTCGGCCCGCGCGCAGAGTACGGAGACGTTGGCGAAGTCATGCGCCCACTCCTCGAGGAAGGCGCACTTCCGCCGTTGAGCCTCGAGCAGGACGAAGTCGAGGTCGGGCCTTGCGGCGGCGAGTGGAAGCCCCGGGGACCCTCCACCGGACCCGATGTCGACGATCGGACCGACCTCGAGAAGAGCCGCGGCCGAGAGCGCGCCCTCCAGGTGCACGCGGCGTGCCTCCTCCGCATCGGAGATCGCGGTCAAGCCGGGTGTGGCGAGGAGCGCGGCGAGCCAGCGCTCGAGCCGGGGATCGCTACCTGGGAGCGGGTGCGACGACGACGTGGCGGTTCGGCTCGGTGCCCTCGCTCGAAGTGGCGACGTCCTCCCGCTCGGCGAGGTACAGGTGCACGATCTTGCGCTCGACCGCGGTCATCGGCTCCATCTCGACCGGGCGTTGAGTCTGGAGAGCTTCGGACGCCGCCCGGTCGGCTGTGCCCTCGAGCGTGCTTCGCCGCCGCTCGCGGTAACCGGCCGCGTCCACGACGACGGGCTTTCGCTCCTCCTCGCGCCCTCGCCAGACGATCGCGTTCGCCAGGTACTGGATGGCGTCGATGGTGTGCCCGCGCTTGCCGATGACGAGCCCGAGCTCGGCGCCGGTCAGCGTGGCGTAGAGCGTCTCGTCGTCTTCGCTGACCGCGACCGCACAGGGAGCCCCGAGGGCTTCGCAGACCCGCTCGAGGAGCTCTCGGAGACGAGCCGCGGGCGTCCCGGGCTCCTCGCGGGCCGGCGCAGGGGGCGGCATGCGCGTCACCTTGGCGACGACCTTCGCAGGGGCGTAGCCAACCCCGAGAAGGCCTCGCTCGCCCTCGGAGACGACCGCAAAGCGCACGCTCGCCTTGTCGAGCCCGGGGAAGCGGCGCTCGAGCTCCCGTAGCGCCGACCACTTGGCCTCGCCGACCGTCTCGCCGGTCGCCTCGACCGCGGTCTCCGGCTGCTCCTCCTCGCTCACGGGCCGATCACCGCCGGCTCCGGGGGCCCTTCTTCTTCCTGCGGCGCACCCGCTGCTGTCCGGGCTGTCCCGCCCGCGAGGGCTGGACGGCCTTGGCCGTAGCGCCGTCGCCGGCCGCGGGCGCCTCCCGCGGCGGGGTCCTGGACGTGCGCTTCGGCGGCGGCTCGGGCTTGGGGACGAGGCGGCGCGTGACGATCCCCTGGCCGACCGTCCACAGGTTCGTCGTCACCCAGTAGAGCATGAGACCCATCGGGAAGAAGCTGACGCCGACGGGCGGCGCGACGATGAAGTAGACGAAGACGAAGGGAAGGGCGAGGAAGATCCAGCGCTGGCGCTTGTCCATCGTCGTCGACATGGCGAACGTGGAGGCGACCTGGCTCGCGACGTACACGACGATCAGGAGCCAGCCGGACCAGTGCGCGGTGATCGAGGCCGTGATGTCGGGCACGATTCCGAGCCAGCCGAGGTCGGCGTGCGTCTCGCCCTGCGCCACGTACTCCGGGAAGACTTCCGTCTCGAAGTCCCGCAAGACGAAGAAGAGCGCGATGAAGATCGGGATCTGGAAGAGGATCGGAAGGCACGAAGCAGCCGGGTTGATCTTGTTCTCCCGGTAGAACTTCATCACCTCTTCGTTCATCCGCTGCTTGTCGTTCTTGTACTTCTGCTGGAGCGCCTTCAGCTGCGGAGCGTGCGTTTGGAGGTGCTGCATCGAGCGGATCTGCTTGACCGTCAGGGGGACGATCAGGACGCGCACGACGAGGGTGAGCGCGATGATCGACCACGCCCAGGAGAGCCCGCCGGTGGCGTGCAGCCACTCGAGGAGGACCGTGAGTACGTCCTCGATCGGGCTGAGCACGCCGGCGAGGATCACCGGAAGAGCCTCTGGTCGCGCGCGTAGTCCACGCCGCCGTGGCTCCAGGGGTTGCAGCGCAGGAGCCGCCAGCCGGCGAGGACGAGCCCACGAAGGACGCCCCACTCGCGAAGCGCGTCGAGCGCGTACTGCGAGCAGGTCGGGTGATACTTGCAGCGCGGGCCGAGGAGGGGGCTGACGAGCAGGCGATAGGCGTGGATGGGCAGGGAGGCGACGTGCCTCATGCGCGAACTCCCTCGGCCAGTCGGAAGACCTCCCGCACGCGCTCCTCGAGCCAGGCGAACCCGCGGGTCTCGACGGCCTCCGTCAGGCCCGGCCGTGCGATGAGCACGTAGTCGTGGCCGGCCGGAAGCCCGGAGCACATCTCCGTGAAAGCAGCGCGGAGGCGGCGCTTCAGGCGGTTCCGCTCGACGGCCGAGCCGAGCTGGCGGGAGACCGCGAGCCCGAGGCGCGGTTCCCCGCCGGCGTCCTCCTCGCGCGGAAAGGAGTAGAGGACGAGGAAGCGCGTCGAGACGGACCGGCCCTTGCGGTAGACGGTGTCGAAGTCGCGGGAGCGCGAGAGACGATGGCGACGGGTCAAGCGGAGAGGCGCTTGCGGCCCTTGGCGCGCCGGCGCTTCACGATCGCGCGGCCCGCCCGGGTCGCCATGCGCGCCCGGAATCCGTGCCGACGCTTGCGCCGGCGCACGTTCGGCTGGAAGGTTCGCTTCACGAGCAGATGGAGGGAAGAGGCCGCGCGAAAGCGACCGGCCGCCAGTATAGAGGAGCCTCGCACGGGCCCGGCGCACACAATCGCGCGAGATCAGCAATCCACAGCCCGAAGAGCGCATGGGAGGCGGGAAGCGGTCACCTTTCCACACCTGTGGATAACGGTGTGGAGACGTGGAAAGGCCCTGCAAATGGCGATTTTCAGGCGAGCGAATTTCCCCAGGCGCAGCTATTGAGCCGGGCCGGAAGCCGCTGCTATAGTCGCCGCTTCCTGGAGTCCGGCGGAGGGCGAAGCGAGGGCGTGGAGCAAGCTCCAGAGCTGAGTGCGGGTGATCTTTGGGGCGAGGTTTCGGCCCGGCTCCGGGAGACCCTCAACGAGTCCACCTACAGCATGGGGTTCGCCGCCGCCCGCGCCGGCCACCTCGACGAGGCGTCGTTCGTCCTCTTCGTCCCGAACGACTTCACGCGTGACTGGATCGAGGGGCACGTGCGAGGGCTCCTCGAAGGTGCGGTCCGCGACACACTCGGGGAGGAGCGCGAGGTACGGCTCGCCGTCCGCGAGCAACACGCCGCGGAGCAGCCCACCCCTCCGCCACCGCGGGCGGAGGGCCTGAACCCGAAGTACACCTTCGACTCCTTCGTCATCGGCTCGTCCAACCGCTTCGCGCACGCGGCGGCGCTCGCGGTCGCGGAGGCGCCCGCGCAGGCGTACAACCCGCTGTTCATCTACGGAGGCACCGGCCTCGGCAAGACCCATCTCCTCCAGGCCGTCGCCGGGTACGTCGCAGAGCACTCGCACGAGCTCTCCGCGCGCTACGTGACGAGCGAGACCTTCATGAACGACTTCATCAACTCGCTCCGCGACAAGCGCATCGAGGGATTCAAGCACCGCTACCGCCACTACGACGTCCTCCTCATCGACGACATCCAGTTCTTCGAGCACAAGGAGCGCATCCAGGAGGAGTTCTTCCACACGTTCAACTCCCTCTACGAGGCGGGCCGCCAGATCGTGATCTCGAGCGACCGGCCGCCGCGCGCGATCGCGACCCTCGAGTCGCGGCTGCGCTCGCGCTTCGAGTGGGGGCTCATCACCGACATCCAGCCGCCCGATCTCGAGACGCGCATCGCCATCCTGCGCAAGAAGGTGAAGACCGACGCCATCCATGTTCCCGACTCGCAGGTGCTGACATTCATCGCCAGCCGCATCTCGACGAACATCCGCGAGCTCGAGGGCGCCCTCACGCGGGTCGTCGCCTTCTCGTCGCTCACCGGCCGGCCCATGACGGTCGAGCTGGCCCAGGAGGTGCTCAAGGACGTCTTCCCGCAGGGGGAGATGCCGGAGATCTCCGTCGAGCAGATCCAGCAGACGGTCGTCGAGCGCTTCGGGATGTCGATGGGCGAGCTGACCGGCGACCGGCGCTCGCAGTCGATCGTCTATCCCCGCCAGGTAGCCATG
>DASQWP010000314.1:0-4995 GCA_035640195.1 Gaiellaceae bacterium
GTCTCCGTCTGGGCGGACGAAGAAGTCGACGCGGGCCATGCCTTCGCAGTCGGCGGCGACGAAGGCTGCCACGGCGAGCTCCTGCACGCGCCGGCTCGCCTCCTCGGAGATCCGTGGCGGCACCACGAGCTCCATGCCGCCCTCGGCGTACTTCGCCTCGTAGTCGTACCAATCGCTCGCCAGCGGCACGATCTCGCCGGGGACGGAGGCGATCGGCTCCTCGTTCCCGAGCACGCTGCACTCCACCTCGACCCCGTCGAGGAACTCCTCCACGAGGATCTTCTCGTCGTGCTCGAAGGCCAGCTCGATAGCTCGCGAAAACTCCTCCGGAGCTTTCGCGATGGTGATTCCCACACTCGATCCGAGTCTGGCCGGCTTGACGACGCACGGCCACCCGAAGGGGCTCTCGACGGCCGACGAGTCCTTCTTGCGCGCCGTCACGCTCTCGGCCACCGGGATGCCCTTGTCGCGCATGACCGACTTGAAGAGGTCCTTGTCCATGCAGAGGGCTGAGGCGGTCACGCCGGCGCCCACGTACGCGATGCCGGCGAGCTCGAGGAGCCCCTGGACGGTTCCGTCCTCCCCGAAGGGCCCGTGCAGCACCGGGAAGACCACGTCTACCTCGCGGAACGGTTCCAGCTTCCCGTTGGTGGGCACCGGAAGCTTGTCGCCTGCCGGCCCGAGCTCGCCCCGGCCGGCGGCCCGCGGGAGCTCCCACCGCCCGTCGGCGCCGATCTCGATCTCGCTGACCTCGTAGCGCGCCGGGTCGAGCGCCTCCAGGACGGAGCGGGCGGAGGCGAGCGAGACGTCGCGCTCGCTGGAGCGCCCTCCCATGAGCACGGCCACGCGCAGCCGTTCGCCGGCCCTATTCGCCGTCGCCGTCGCCCTCTTCCTCCACGAACCGGGCGACGACGATCGTCACCGTGGAGCCCCGGTCGGCCTCGGTCCCCCCGTCCGGGTCCTGGTCGACGACTGTACCGTCATCCGGCGGCGGTCCCGGAACCTCCTCGACCTGAACCTGGAAGCCCGCGTCCACGAGGATCTGGCGAGCCGTGTCCTCCTCCTCGCCCTCCACGTCGGGAACCTCGACCTGCTCGGGCCCGGTCGAGACGGTGATCGTCACCGTCGAGCCCACCGGAGCCTCCACGCCCGGGCTGGGGTCCTGCGCGGAGACGACCCCTTCCTCGACGTCGTCGGACGGCGCCTCGTTCACCTGCACCTCGAAGCCCTCGGCCTGGAGCTCCTGCCGCGCGCTGCCCTCGCTCTGCTGGAGGACGTCGGGGACGACCGCGGTCTCCACACCCTGGGACACGCGGAGCGTCACCCGCGTGCCCTCGTCGACGGTCTGGCCCGCCTGCGGGTTCTGGCGCACGACCTGATTGACCGGAGCCTCGGAGAAGACCTCGACCGTACGCCAGTCGAGGCCGGCGTCGTCCAGCTCCTGGATCGCCCGGTCGACGTTCATGCCCACCACGCCGGGCACCTCAACCTGCTTGGGGCCGCTGGAGACGACGATGGTGACCTGGTCGCCTTTCTGGATTCGCACGCCGGCATCAGGGTTCTGGGAGATCACGATTCCCCGCCCGACGTCGTTGCTCGGCTGGCGCTCGACGTTGGGCTCCAGCTCGGCGTTCTCGATCAGCCGCACGGCGCGCTCCTCCTGCAAGCCCACCACGTTGGGGACGCCCACAGGCTCCCGCGCCTCCAGCTGCTCCTGGATCTGGTTGTAGACGTACCAGCCGGCGATCCCGGCCGCCGCGAGCAGCAGGAGCACGAGGAGCCAGGGGAGGAAGCGGCGGCGCTTGCGCGGCGGCTCTTCGTAGCGGTACTCGGGCGGCGGGGGCCGGCGTGGAGGCGCCTGGGGCCGCGTCGGCGGGGGCGCCACCCGCGTGGCGGCCTCCCCCGGGAGGACTTCCGTCGTCCCGCCTGCGAGGGGCGCCGCGAGGAGGGCGGTCGCCGCCTCGGACGTCTCGCGCGAGATCGGCAGGCCCGCCTCGAGGCGTTCGAGGTCCTCGATGAACTCCTCGGCGGTCTGGTAGCGGTCCTCGGGCTCCTTGGCCAGTGCGCGGAGGACGATCTGGTCGAGCTCGGGCGGGATCTCCGAGCGCAGCTGAGAGGGCGGCCTCGGGAGCTCGTTCACGTGCTTCATGGCGATCTCGATCGCCGAGTCGCCGCCGAACGGCACCTTGCCGGTCAGCAGCTCGTAGAGGACGATCCCGGCCGAGTAGAGGTCCGACGCGGCCGTCACCGGCGCTCCGCGGGCCTGCTCGGGCGACAGGTACTGCGCCGTGCCCATGATCGAGCCGGCCTCGGTCATCTGGGAGGCGCCGTGCCGCGCGATCCCGAAATCCGTCACCTTCAGGCGCGAGTCCTGGCTCTTGCCACGCTCGTCCGCGGAGACGAGCACGTTGTGCGGCTTGATGTCGCGGTGGATGATCCCGTGGCGGTGCGCGAATCGGAGGGCCTCGAGCAGTTGGCGCGCGTACTCCACGGCCTGGTGGACGGGGACGGCGCCGCGGGTGAGGATCAGCTCCTTCAGGCTGCGGCCCTCGATCACCTCCATGGCGATGTAGTAGGTGCCCTCGGCCTCGCCCCGGTCGTAGATGGAGACGATGTTGGGGTGGGAGAGGCTTGCGGCCGACTTCGCCTCGCGCCGGAAGCGCTCGATGAAGCTCTCGTCGTTCGCGTAGCGGTCGTTCAGGATCTTGATGGCGACGCGGCGCCCCAGGTCCTCGTCCTCGGCGAGATACACGTTCGCCATCCCGCCCGAGCCGAGCTTGCGCAGGATGCGGTAGCGCCCGTCGAAGAGCGTGTTGATGAGGGTGTCGGAGACGCGGGCCATGGGCTTCGACTTAGGTTAGGTATTCCGCCCGAGGATCGCTTCCATGATCGCCTTCGCGATCGGCGCGGCTGTGGCGCCCCCCGTTCCGTCCTGGTTCGAGAGCGCGACGGCGACGGCGACCTCGGGATCCTCCACCGGCGCAAAGGCGATGAACCACGTGTCGTTCTGCCCCTCGCGCCCGGTCTCGGCGGTACCCGTCTTGCCGGCCACGGTGACGCCGGAGATCTGGGCGCCGGTGGCGGTGCCCGACTCCACCACAGCGCTCATCATGGCCTGGAGCTCGGCTGCCGTCCGCGGCTTGATCGCCGTCTTCCACTCCCTCGGCTCCAGACGCGAGATCACCGCGTCGTCCGGCGCCACGATCCGCTCGACGACCTGCGGCTCCATGACGACGCCGTCGTTGGCGACTCCGGCGGCCACCAGCGCCATCTGGAGCGGCGTCACCTGGAGGCGCTCCTGCCCGAACGCGAGGCGGCCGGGGTCGACCTGCTGGCTCGGATTCTCCGGCCGCCAGAGCTCGCCGTCCCGGTAGAGGCCGCTTCGCCGAACCTCGTCGGATGGAAGCTCGATCGGTGGCTCGTCGTAGAAGCCGAAGCGCTCGGCGTAGTCGAGGATCGTGCCCGCGCCGATCTCCTTGCCGATGTTGCAGAAGACGGAGTTGATCGAGTTCTCAAGGGCCTCGAACAGGGTGACGCGGCCGTAGCCGCTCGGAGTCCCCTGGTCGGCGTAGTTGAAGACGCGTCGGCCGTACTCGACGCAGTAGCCCGGGTCGTCGAACTCGCTCTCGGGCGTGAAGCGACCCGAGTCGAGCGCGGCGGCGGCCGTCACGACCTTGAACGTGGAGCCCGGGATGAAGAGTCCTGCGGAAGCTCGGTTCAGAAGCGGCGCCGCCGGCTCGCACGCGCCCTCGATCCGCTCGATCGCCCGGAAGTTCGAGTCGACGAGGTCCGGATCGTAGGAGGGCGTCGAAGCCATCACGAGCACACGGCCGGTCCTCGGCTCGAGGGCGACGGCCGCGCCGCAGTCGCCGGCCAGCTGCTGCATGGCCACACGCTGGGCCCGGACGTCGAGCGTCGTGACGACGTTGTTCCCCTGCTGCGTGAGACCTCGCAGCTTGTCGAGCGTACGATCGACGACCGTGCTCAGGTTCGCGTTCGAGCCGGTGAGGAAGTCGTTCATCGTCTCCTCGACGCCCGTACGCGCGCGCTCGACCGTCGAGTACCCGACCACCTGGGCCGTGAGCTCGTCCTGCGGGTAGCGCCGCACCCACCAGACGCGGCCGTCCTTCAGCGTCCTCTTGTTCCGCGCGGCGAGCACGGTGCGGCCGTTCGAGGCGTAGATGAGCCCGCGCTTGATCGTCAGCTGCTTGACGATCAGGTTCGGGTTCCCCTGCCGCGCCTCGAGCTCGGGCGCCCGCCAGAGCCAGTACGTCGACGTGGCGACGAGCGCGCCGAAGAGGAAGGCGAAGACGAAGAAGAGGCGCCGGATCTGGGGGTTCAAGCGCGCTCCCGGTTGACGTGGTTCGAGACGATGAGGAGGAGCGCGAGCAGGCCGAAGTTGGCGACGATGCTCGATCCGCCGTAGGAGACGAAGGGGAGCGTGATCCCCGTGAGGGGGATCAGCCCGCTGACGCCGGCGATGATGATGAACGCCTGGATGGCGAGCGCGGCGGTCAGCCCCGCGGCCAAGAGCTTCGAGAAGCCGTCGTCGGCCAGCATGGCGATCTTGAAGCCCCGGTAGAGGAAGATGAGGTAGAGGAGGACGACGGCGGCGGCGCCGGCGAGCCCGAGCTCCTGCGCAATGGCCGAGTAGATGAAGTCGGTCTCGAGATACGGGATGTACGTGTTCCCTTCGGGCGTCAGGAGGACGCCGCGTCCGAGGCCCTCGCCGAAGATGCCGCCGCTCGCGATCGCGTAGATCGACTGGACGAGCTGGTAGGTCTCCCCCTGCGGGTCGCTCCACGGGTCGAGCCAGCCGCCGACGCGATCCTGCACGTGCGGGATCACCTGGTAGAGGGCGAACGCGCCCAGGGTGAAGAGGCCGAGCCCCACGACCACGAACGGCCACCGGCCCGTCGCCATGTACAGCATGGCGAGGAAGATGGCGAAGAGGAGGAGCGCCCCGCCGAGATCGTTCGTCTGGAAGAGAACGAG
>DASQWP010000315.1:0-2136 GCA_035640195.1 Gaiellaceae bacterium
ACGGAAGAGCACGCCGCGCCGCCAGAGGCCTGGGACGCGATCGCGGAGGGCTACGACCGGTACGTGGCTCCACAGGAGGTCGATCTGGCGAACGAGGCGCTCCGCGTCGTCGGGCTCGAGCCGGGCGAGCGGTTCCTCGACGTCGCGGCGGGGCCGGGCGGTCTTAGCCTGCCGGCCGCACGCCTTGGGGCAGAGGTGCTCGCCACCGACTGGTCAGCGGCGATGATCGAGCGCTTCGAGGCGCGCGTCCGCGAGGAGGGCCTGAGCAAGGCTGAGGGGCGCGTGATGGACTGTCACGCACTCGATCTCCCGGACGACGGCTTCGACATCACCGGCTCGCAGTTCGGGGTCATGCTCGTGCCCGACCAGCCGCGCGCGCTCCACGAGATGGTTCGGGTGACGAAGCCAGGCGGACGTGTGCTCGTGATCGCCTACAGCTCCCCCGACGAGCTCGAGTTCCTCCAGTTCTTCATCGCCGCGCTGAAGGCTGTCGCTCCCGAGTTCCCGGGCCTCCCCGACGATCCGCCTCCCCTCGAGTTCCAGGTGTCCAAGCCGGAGGTCCTGCGCCAGCGGCTCGTCGATGTCGGACTGAGGAACGTCCGCGTCGAGCGGACCGCCGAGCGGCCCGCGTTCGGCTCGGGGCAAGAGATGTGGGACTGGGTGCTGTACGGGAACCCGATCCCGGGCATGTTGGTCGCAGATTTCAGCGAGGAGCAACGGGTGCGACTGCGCCAGGTCCTCGACGGCATGCTCCACGAGCGCGCCGGGGCGAACGGACGAGCCGTGCTTACGAACGCGGTCAACATCGGCATCGGGACGAAGTGACGCGCGTGACCTCGAGCGATCGAGAGAGGACGAATGCCTCCCTCCGAATCCGGACAGCCAGGCGACACATTCGAGAGAGTCGCACGACGTCGCTTGTACGCGAGACCCTCCGTGGCAGGGAGTGCTCTGCCACGGGTGGGCAAGGGAATGCGTCTCCGCGGCCGACGATCTGGGTCGTCGGTGGTGAGCAAGGCACGGAACAAGCGGCAGGTCGTGCTCCAGGTCAGCTGCAGTCGGGTTTGTGGAGGTACTGACGGCACTTGGCGTCGGTGAGGCCGCGAGTGACACGCTCCCGCGCCAGGCGGATGTGGCCGGCGAGTCGGCTGAGCTGCTTCCCGGTCGCGACGTCCCAGAGGCGGGCCGTGCCGTCGAAGCCTGCCGTGGCACCCCGCTCGCCGTCGGGTGCGAACGCAATCTGGACGACGGTCCCGTCGTGACCCATGAGCCTCAGGAGTTGAGCGCCCGTCGCGGCATCCCAGGTCCACGCTCCGTCGATCCGCGAAGTGGCTAGGAGGGAGCCGTCCGCAGCGTGCGCGTCCCGCAGGGCGCGTCACACGCCTTCCATAATGTCGGCACGCAACCGGGCCGCCTGCTCGTTTTCTTTCCGCAGAACGAGCGCATGCAAGGGTTCTTCGAAGAACTCGGAGACCCCGTTCCGGATCCGTCCACCTGGACCTCCTCTGGGCCGCCACCGCTCGGGCGAGCGATCGCAGCGGCAGGGCGCTGGGGGATCGGCTTCGCGGCCCCGCCGCCGGGGAGTAGCCCGCGCCTTCCGATAATGGCTGCAAAACCGGCGTCGGCACCGCCGCGCTGCATTGCGACGAGCGCCTCCCCGACGTCCGCCGGTCGCCCGGCTAGGTGGCGGCGCGGCGGGCAGGGAGCTGGTAGCCGAAGAGCCGGCCGACGCGGGCGAAGACCCACATCGCGACGCGCAGTGGGCCGACCGCGACGAGTGTCTGCGAGTGCTGCTGCCAGAGCATCGAGATGTAGATCAGGGTCTTGGGACTCTTCAGCTTCTCGATCTCCCCCGCCTCCGCGAGCGCGTGCAGCCGCTGGAAGTACTCGAGGAAGTCGAGCGCCGGACGGTGTACGTTGCGGACGCGCGCGGACTCGCTCGCGCCCCGGAACGAGTGCGCCTTCCCCGGTGCGATCGTGAGGGACTCGCCTTTTCGCAACGCGCGCCAGCGGCCGTCGACGAAGACGTCGAACGTCCCCTCGAGCACCTCGTACTCCTCCTCCTGCCGGGGGTGGCGATGCTTCGGGACGGCAGCCGAGCGCGCGGGGACGGCGAGCTCGAGCTCGACCAGCTCG
>DASQWP010000316.1:0-4384 GCA_035640195.1 Gaiellaceae bacterium
GCCGACACCTGTGCTTGTGCGGTCAGCGTCCGAGGCGAGTGCCGCGACGGATCCCGAGGCGTGCCTGCAGGGCACGGTCCTCCTCGCCGTCCTTCCGGGCTGCCCAGACGAAGAGCCCGAGTACCACGACGATGCTCACGAAAGCGATCGCGCTCACGAGGACGAGAGCCGTCATCTCCACCCTGCCTAGATGCCCGTTTCTCCGTCCATGAATCGCCTGCCCGGCGTCGCACACCGCTACCGGAAGCGCGGCCCTCAAGGACAAGTCTCCCGTAGGCGGCTGGCGCGCGCCGCTTGCCGGCCGGCATCTGCCGGTCGGATTAGGCTTCGGCGATGGAGAGAGGCCCTGTGTTGCTCACGGGCGCGGGGGGTCGCATCGGATCTGTTCTGCGGACGGCGTGGCGCGGCTCATGGACGATGCGTCTCGTCGACGTTCGCGACTTGGCACCGCAAGCGGCTGGGGAAGAGCTGCTCCAGTTAGACGTCGCCGACTTCCCAGGGGTTCGCCGGGCCATGGCGGGCGTCGACGTCGTCGTCCATCTCGCGGCGATACCCGGGGAGGACAGTTTCTCACGGCTGGTCGAGGCGAATGTCTTCGGCACGTACAACGTCTTCGAGGCTGCCCGCCAGGCCGGCGTGCGGCGAGTCGTCTTCGCGAGCACGAACCACGTCACCGGCTTCTACCCGCGCCGGGAGCGCGTCGGCCCTCCCGATCCGGTACGGCCGGACTCTCTCTACGCGGTCACGAAGGTCTTCGGCGAGGCGCTCGGGCGGCTGTACGTCGACAAGTGGGGGCTCGAGGTTGTCTGCATCCGGATCGGTTCCTTCGGCAGGCGGCCGACGACGGCGCGGGCGCTGGGCACGTGGCTAAGCGAGCGTGACGCGGTCCAGCTCTTCACAAAGACCGTCACCGCGCCCGCCGTCGGCTTCCTCGTCGTCTACGGGGCCTCGCGCAGCCGCTGGTCGAGCTGGGAGAATCCCGGAGCCGCGCTTCTCGATTACACGCCCCTCGACGATGCCGAGGACGCCGCCGCGGAGGAGATCAAGCAGGAGGCGGAACACGGCGGCGACGAGCCCCAGGGTGGTGAATTCGCGACGAGGGAGTACTGGATCAGCCCTCCCTGAGGGAACACCCACGCGAACTCGACAACGGCTCACGGCGCGGACGGCACAGCAAAGCGCATCGGCTTCCCCGGATTTCGTCGTCCGGTGTCGCGCGGTGCCAGCGCGTCTCCGGGCCGACGCCCGCTCAGCGCCGCAACGTGACCGGTTCGCAGGACATGCTTCAGGGTCTCGGGCACGCGCCGGGCCTACCTGGGCGCAACACGTGCGGGGCTGCAATCATATCGTCGAGGGGGGCCAACGCGGCGCGGCCAGCAGCCCCACCTCGAGCGCTTGCATGAATGGCCATGTCAATGGTTCCGCCGCACCGTCGAGGCGGCTTTGCCGAAACGCGGCGCTCCTTTCACGACCGAGGGAGGCGGCGGCCCATGAAGCCGGAGCAGGATCAGGTAATCGCCGCCGAGGCGACGGAAGTGCGCCGGCGCCGCAAGGGCGCGGACGCGCTCCCGTAGGCTGCGCGCGATGAGTGTGATCGAGGCCGACGTCGTCGCGGAGGGCGAGCGGCTCCTTCGGCTGGCCGAGGAGACGGGCGTCACGCTGCGGCTGCTCGGCGGAGTCGCGATCTGCCTGCAGGCGCCGGGCCGTCTCCCCCCAGCGCTCCTCCGCCCGTACAAGGATCTCGACTTCGTGACGACGCGGCGAAGCGCTCAGGACGCCGCCCGCCTCCTCCGCGGGGAGGGCTACGAGCCGCACGTCGCCTTCAACGCCCTCCACGGCAGCGAGCGTCTTCTCTTCTTCGACAACGAGCATGACCGGCAGATCGACGTCTTCGTCGGCGGGTTCCGTATGTCGCACAGGATCCCGCTCGACGAACGCGTCGAGCTCGAGCCGATTAGCGTCCCGCTCGCCGAGCTCCTCCTCACGAAGCTCCAGATCGCCGAGCTGAACGAGAAGGACGTCCGCGACACGGTCGCACTCCTCCACGGGCACGACGTCGGCGAGATCGACGGCGAGACGGTGAACGCGGCGCGGGTCGCGCAGCTCTGCGCGGTCGACTGGGGGCTCTGGCGTACGATCAGCGGCAACCTCTCGACGTGCCGCGAGCACGTGAACCGCTACGACCTCCCTGCGGAGGAGCGCGCTCGGGTGGCGGGCAGGTTGGACAAGCTCCTCGAGCGCATTGAACGGGAGCCCAAGTCGCGCGCGTGGAAGCTTCGGGCGCGAATCGGCGAGCGCAAGCGCTGGTACGAGCTTCCGGAGGAGGTTGCGGGGGGACCGTGAGCGCCGGGCCCTGACGATGCGGCGCTTGCGCGGGGAGTTGCAGGCGGGCCGCGAGGGTAGTTCAATCCTCCGCGAGGGGAGCATGCGCCTCTTCTTCGCAACCGACATCCACGGGTCCGAGACCTGCTGGCGGAAGTTCCTGAACAGCGGGAAGCACTACGGCGCCGACGCGATCGTCCTCGGGGGCGACATGACCGGGAAGGCGCTCGTCCCGATCGTCGACGACGGCGGAGGTCGCTGGCACGCCACGCTCCTCGAGAACCGGCATGAGCTGACGGGCGAGGAGGAGGTGGCCCAGTTCGAGCAGCTCGTCATGCGGCGGGGGTACTACCCGTTCCGCACTACGCCGGACGAGCTGCGCGAGTTCGAGGGCGACGCCGAGCGTGCCGACCGCTTCTTCCACGAGCAGATGCTCGCGACGGTCGAGCGCTGGATGGCGCTCGCGGACGAGCGGCTCGCAGGGACGGGGATCGCCTGCTTCGTCTGCCCCGGGAACGACGACCAGTTCGACATCGACGGGGTCATCGCGCGCTCGCGCCAAGTCGAGCTCGCGGAAGGGCGCGTGGTCGACCTGCACGGCTTCGAAATGGTCTCGACCGGGTGGTCGAACCGGACGCCGTGGGAGACCTACCGGGAAGAGGACGAGGCCGACCTCGGCGAGCGCATCGAACGGGCGACGGCCGGGCTGACCGTGCCGCCGGAGCGGACGGTGTTCAATCTCCACTGCCCGCCGTTCCGCTCCGGGCTCGACGACGCGCCCGAGCTCACTGAGGACATGCGTCTCAAGCACGCCGGACATGCGCCCGTTCCCTGCGGCTCGAAGGCGGTCCGAGAGGCGATCGAGCGCTACCAGCCCGTTCTCTCGCTCCACGGGCACATCCACGAGGCGCGCGGCAACGCGCGAATCGGGAAGACGCTCTGCATTAACCCGGGAAGCTCGTACGAGCAGGGCGAGCTGCTGGGAGCAGTCGTCGACCTGGTCGGCAGGAAGAAGGTCAAGAACTTCGTACTTACGAGCGGATAAGCGAAAGAGAGGACGAGATGGCGACCACTGTCGAGGTTCCGTACCAGGAGCGGACGCTCTTCGCCCGGAAGGCGACCGGGCTCGTGCGCGGCTGGGCCGTGCGCGACGCGTTCGTCTACGCGACGTTCTCGATCAACCTCATCACGCTCGGGCTCTTCATCTTCTCGTACGCGGTCTTCATCCCGAACGGGAACCTCCTCTGGGCGGTCGTCGTCTCGGGCGCCTACCTCCTCTTCCAGGTGATCACGTACGCGTCGCTCATCGCGGCGATGCCGCGTGCCGGCGGCGACTACGTCTGGATCAGTCGCATCCTCGGGGGCGGGATCGGCTTCGTCCTCGCCGTCTGCGGCTGGTGGTTCATCCTCTGGCACTGGGTTCCGATCTACGCGAACATCCTCAACGTCGAGGTGTTCGTCCCCCTCGGCGTGATCGTGGGCGCGGACGGCTGGGCCTCCTTCTTCTCGGAGGCGAAGGGCCTCTTCACGGCATCCGTGATCGTCGCCCTGCTGGCCTCTCTCGTCATCTCGCTCGGGATGCGGACGTACGCCCGAATCCAGAAGTTCTGCTTCTTCGGCGGGCTCGTCGGGCTCGCGTTCATGTTCGTCCTCTTGCTCGTCAACTCGAAGGCCGACTTCGTCTCGGCGTTCAACGCGGAGGCGCAGAGCGTCCTCGGCGCTCCCGAGAACGCGTACCAGGGGACGCTCGACGCTGGGGCCGCGGGGACGCCGGCGCTCGGCGACTTCGGCGCCGTCAAGGGCATGTTCCTCCTCATCCCGTTCGTCCTCTTTTTCAACCTCTGGTCGAACTGGGGTGCGACCCTCTACGGCGAGGTGCGGGGAGCGTCCGACTTCCGGAAGAACATCGCCGCGATGGGCGGCGCCCTCGTGACGACCACGATCCTCGCGGTGATCATGTTCCTTCTCTTTGCGAAGACGTTCGGGTGGGACTTCTACAACGCCGCCAACAACGCCTACTGGGGGCAGCCGGCGCTCTACGACTACGTCGAGAACCCGCCCG
>DASQWP010000317.1:0-5807 GCA_035640195.1 Gaiellaceae bacterium
TCCGGCTCCCCGTCCAGCGCCGCCCGTGCCCGCGCCGCGTACTGGAGGGCCAGCTCGCGCGCGGCTCCGAGCGCCCCGCTCTCGGCGACGCGCCCGAGCGCGTCCGGCACCGACTCGCCGGCCAGGGCACGCCAGACGAGCGGGTCGCGGCGGGCGGCGACGATCAGCGGGAGGGTGGGGGTGCCGTCGCGGAGGTCGACGCCGCCGGCCTTGCCGGTCGCGTGCTCCTCCCCGGCGCAGTCGAGGATGTCGTCCGCGATCTGGAAGGCGATGCCGAGCGCGAGACCGAAGGCGCCGAGTCCGCTGCGGCCGGCGCCGAGGACGCACGCGGCCTCGAAGAGCTTGCCCGTCTTGAGCGAGCAGCGGAGCAGGTACTCCTCCACGGACGTGTCCGGTCGGAACGCCTGCCGGCGCTGGAGCGCCTCTCCGCGCGCGAGCGCGAGGGCGGCCTCGGCGAGCACGGCCACTGCCTCGCCGTCTCCTGTCGCCGCCAGCTGCGCGAACGCGCGGGCGAAGAGGTAGTCGCCCGCCGCCTTCGCGGCCGCCTCCCCGTGCTCCGCCCAGACGGTCGGCCGCCCCCGCCGGAGGTCGGCCCCGTCCAGCAGGTCGTCGTGCACGAGGGTTGCCATGTGCACGAGCTCGACGGCCGCCCCGCCCGCGACCGCCCGCTCGCCGGCCCGCTCCTCGGCGGGCGAGGAGAGGAAGACGAGCACCGGGCGCAGGCGCTTGCCCCCGGCCGCGAGCGTCTCGGACCCGATCTCGCCGACCCGCCCCGGATAGGCGCCCACGACGGCCTCGAGGCGCTCCTCCAGGAGGTCCAGATACGTCTCGAGCCCCGGCGCGGAGCGAACCGTCGCCAGGGCGCTCACCGCTTCACCGCCGTGTGCAGAGCCACGATGCCGCCGCCCAGGAGGCGCCAGCGAACGTCGTCGAAGCCGGCGCGGCGCATGGCGTCGGCCAGATCCTCTGGGCCGGGGAAGCGCCGCACGCTGGCGGGCAGGTACGAGTACGCGGCCCCGCCCGGGAGAAGCTTCCCCGCGAGCGGCACGAGCCCGTCGAACCAGAGGCGGAAGAACGGCCGCAGGGCCCCGCGCGGGCGTGTGATCTCGAGGCACCCCAGGCGTCCGCCCGACCTGAGGACCCGAGCGAGCTCACGAAGGGCGGCTTCGAGGTCCTCGACGTTGCGAATGCCGAACCCCACCGTCGCCGAGTCGAAGCTCGCGTCCTCGAATGGCATGGCAAGGACGTCGGCCCGCACCCAGGAGACGGCGGTCGACTTCCGCCGCCCGCGTTCGAGCATGCGCTCGGAGAAGTCCACGCCGGTCACCCGGCCGCCCGCGCGCTCGCCCGCGAGAGCGAGGTCACCGGTGCCGCAGCAGGCGTCGAGCACGTCGTTGCCAGGTCGGACGACTGCCTCGGCGGCGAGCCTGCGCCAGCGGCGGTCGAGGCCCATGGTCATGACGCGGTTCATCGCGTCGTACACGGGAGCGATCCGGTCGAACATCGTCCGCACCGCGTCGGGGGCGAGCACGCCGGAGCTCAATCCTGCCCCCAACGCTGCATCAGCTTGTTCTCGATTCCCAGCTGGTCGAGGCATCGCGCCACCACGAAGTCCACGAGATCGCCGACGGTCTGGGGCGCATGGTAGAAGCCCGGCGCCGCGAACACGATGGTCGCGCCCGCGCGACGGAGGCGGAGCAGGTTCTCGAGGTGGATGGCGGAGAGCGGCGTCTCGCGCGGCACGAGGACGAGCTTGCGCTCCTCCTTGAGCGCGACCGAGGCCGCACGGTGCACTAGGTTGGCCATCGCGCCGGCCGCGATCGTCGCAGCCGTCGCCATCGAGCAGGGGCAGACGACGTAGCCGTCCACCTTCGCGGAGCCGCTCGCGTAGGGCGCCTTGTACTCGTCCTTCGCGAAAACGGTTACGCCTGTTCCGCGAATGAAGCGCTCCAAGACGTCGTCGCCGCTCATGGAGGGCTCCCCGTAAAGCTCCGTGGCCAGGACTTCGAAGCCGGCGTCCGAGATGCAGACGCCGACCTCGCACTCCGCCTCCACGAGAGCCTCGAGAAGGCGCGCCGCGTAGGGAGCGCCCGACGCGCCCGTGATCCCGAGGAAGACGTTCACGGGCCCCGCCGAGAGCTAGCCGCCGCCCTCGCCCCCGCCTTCGCCCTTCGACTCCTCCAGGAACGTGGCGAGGGCGCTCAGCACCTCTTCGCCCTGGTTGGCGTACTGCGGCATCACCGTGTTGCCGAACTGGGACGGATCGGCGACGTACTGCTGGAAGTAGTCGGCGCCCTGCCCTCCGGCGCCGATCTCGGAGAGGTCCGGCGCGCCGAGGTTCGCGGAGCCGGCGTCGAGGTAGGTGTGGCAGTTCATGCAACCGAGCTCCGCAAAGAAGGTCCCTCCCTCGCGACCTTCCTCCGAGAGCCCCTGCACCTCCACCCACTCGTCCACGAGCTCGACGTTCTCCGAGGCCAGCGACTCCTCCGCGGTCGCGCCCCTGTACGTGAGGATGCCCAGGGACGCGATCACGAGGAGGGCCGCCACGACCGCGACCGGTCGCCGGACGAGGCGCCGCTCGCGCCGGCGGTCGAAGAACGGGACCATGATCAGCAGGATCAGCGCGATCGTCGGGATCCCGACCGTTCCGAGCACCACCGACTCCGGCCACTTGAAGATCCGGAGCAGGTAGAAGAGGAAGAAGAAGTACCAGTCGGGCCGTGGGATGAACGACGTCGTCCCCGGGTCCGCCTCCTCCGTGTAGCGGGGACCGAGGATGCCCGAGTCCCCAGCCTCCTCGCCGGAGGTGAAGTACCAGAGGCAGGCGAGGCCGACGATCACACCTACGACCACGACGCTCATGACCGTGTCGTGGAACATCGCCCAGGGGTGGAAGGGCTTCCCCCGCCGGGAGACGTCCTCCTTGTAGCGCTGGAACTGCGCGCGCTGCTCTTCGTTGCTCACCGCAAGCCCCTGACGTCTCCGTTCCCGCGCGGCCGAGGCTCCACGAGACCGCGCCTGGCGGTGACGACCTCCTCCCGCTCGGCCCCGGCCGGGTCCTTCGACCAGGGCGGCGACGTGACCCCGAGGCGGATCACGAGGTAGAGGTGCAGCCCGATGAGGGCGAAGAGCCCGCCGGGGATCACGAGCATGTGCAACGAGTAGAAGATGGAGAGCGTGTTCTCCCCGATCTCGGACCCCCCGCGCAGGAAGTCGGCGATGAAAGGCCCGGCGATGGGCGCGGTCGCGTTGATGTTGATGCCGACGACCGTGGCCCAGTAGGCGGTCTGGTCCCAGGGGAGCAGGTACCCCGTGAAGCCTTCGGCCATCGCCAACGTGAGCAGAATCACGCCGATCAGCCAGTTGAGCTCGCGCGGGTACTTGTAGGCGCCGAAGAGGAAGACGCGCCCCATGTGCAGGAAGAGGAGGATGATGAAGACGCTCGCGCCCCAGCGGTGCATCCCGCGCACGAGCCAGCCGAGCGTGAGCTCGTTCGTGATGTTCTGGATCGACGCGTACGCCTCGTTCGGCGACGGCTTGTAGTAGAAGGCGAGGATCACGCCCGTGATCACCTGCACGAGGAAGGCGGTCAGGGTGGCCGAGCCGAGCGTGTGGAACCAGTTCGTATCGTGCGGAACCTTGCGGAAGAGGAAGTACTTGACCGCGCCGACCAGGCCCGAGCGCTCCTCCAGCCAGTCGACCGGAAGCAGGACGGCCTGCTCGAGCTGCTGGCGGCGCTTCGACTTCAGGCGCGGCACCTAGTCGCCCCTCACGGCACGTAGGGATAGAGGATCTGCTCGGGCCCGTCCAGGTGCACACCCGGGTCGGCGGAGTCGTACTTCACGATCACCGCCTCGGCCGCCTGGCCCCGGACCTCCGAGACGCTGTACGGCTTCCCCAGCCAGAGGCTTCCGTTCTTGATCGAGTACTCGTAGCGGTCGAGCGCGCGGACCGGAGGCCCGGCCGTACGGTTGCCCTCGATGTCGTAGGCGCCGCCGTGGCAGGGGCAGCCGAACGCCGAGGGCTGCACCGGGGTGAGCGAGACCTCCCGCGCCGACGTCTGCACGGAGCGCTCCTCGCCGGGCGGCCCCTGCGGCTGCGTCGGGCAGCCGAGATGGACGCACCGGTTGGAGATGACGGTGAAGCTGGGGACGCCATCTCGCATGCCGTTGTTGCGGACGAACGCGGTGCGACGCGTGACCGACCCCTCCCCACCCGCCTGCGAGACGAACGTGGCCGTCACGTAGCTTCCCTCCGGGTACTCGTCGAGCGGCCCGAGATCGACCTCGGGGTAGTCCTGGCCGACGAACGCAGGCAGCACGGCGAAGCCGAGGACGGGCGCCGTGATGACGCCGCCGATGAGAGCGCCGAAGCCGAGGGTGGCCCCCTCGAGGAACTTCGAGCGCGGGTAGCGCGCTGCCGCGTCTTCCTCTTCGACGTCCTCGAGGGCGACAGGCTCCGGCTCCTCCGGGACGCCGCGCACCTCTCGCGTCACCTCCCGGATCCAGAGAAAGCCGAACACGACCGCGATGACGGCCCCGATCACCGTGACCCAGAGGTTGACGATCAGGCCGACGAGGACGAGCGCGATGCCGCCGGCGAAGGCGAAGGGCCAGATCGTCGGGGAGGGGAGGTGCGGCTCAGAGTGTTCCTGGTGGGGGCTCTCCCCCGGCCGCTCTAGCTCGTCGGCCACCGGACGCAAGCTCCTCTCTCCGTGTTACAAGCCACGGCATTGTCCCTGCGGGTCGACGATTCTGTCAACGACGTAGCGTTTGCCTCAAAACCGTGGAAATCCGGCCGTTCTCCGCTCCGCTGCGATCGATTCCGTACTCCTCCCAACGCCGGTCGACGGCGTCACGAACCTCGTCCGTCATGACGATCCGCTCGGGCCAGGGGCGGCCGCCTTCCGACTCCCACTTGTGCGTCGCGTCGATGCCGAGCTTGCCGCCGTAGCAGTACGAGGCGGCGGCGTGGTCGAGCTGGTCGAGCGGCCCCTCCGAGAGGAGCACGTCCCGCTTCGGATCGACGTTCGCGCACACGTGAAAGAAGACCGCCTCGTAGTCGTGCACGGGGACGAACTCGTCCACGACGACTACCGACTTGGAGAGGGACAGCATGCCGAGACCCCAGATCGCGTGCATGACCTTCTTGGCATGGCCGGGGAAGGCCTTGCGGACGGAGACGATCACACAGTTGTGGAAGGCGCCTGCGACAGGCAGGTCGTAGTCGACGATCTCGGGAACCGTCATGCGGATCGCAGGGAGGAAGATCCGCTCGGTCGCCTTGCCCAGCCAGGCGTCCTCGGCCGGGGGGACGCCCACGACGATCGAGGGATAGATCGCGTCGCGCCGCATCGTCATGCAGGTCAGTCGGAAGACCGGGAACGGCTCCGGCGGGGAGTAGTAGCCGGTGTGGTCACCGAAGGGGCCCTCAGTGCCCATGTCGCCGCTCTCGATCGTCCCCTCGAGCACGATCTCGGCGTTGGCCGGCACCTCCAGGTCGACGGTCTTGCACTTGACGAGCTCCACGGCCTCGCCGCGCAGGAACCCGGCCAGCATGAGCTCGTCGATGTGCTTCGGCAAGGGCGCGCTCGCCGAGTACGTCGTCACCGGGTCGGATCCGAGCGCGACCGCGACGGGGATCCTGCCCTCCGCGGCGAGCCAGTCCGCGCGCCCGTCCTTGTGGATTTGCCAGTGCATGAACGCCGAGCGCGCGTCGATCTTCTGCATCCGGTACATGCCGACGTTGCGGACACCCGTGCGCGGGTCCTTCGTGATCACGGCCGGGAGCGTGATGAACGGCGCCGG
>DASQWP010000318.1:0-3700 GCA_035640195.1 Gaiellaceae bacterium
TGCGTCCTCGACGTCTACCTTCACCCACGGCTTGCCTTCGAGGAACTTGTCCGCGAGCTCGCCCGGCATCCGGACGTAGACGGCCCGAGCGTCGAAGACGACGTCCATCTTGCCCTCAAATGCGCCTGCGGAAGCCACCGCGTGCTCCGACAGGTCCATGCTCATGCGGCCCCGCTCGCCGGCGAACTCGCCCTCTCCGGTGAAGGACGCTCCGTCGACCGGTCCTCCGACGATCGTCCCGACGAGCGCAACGCGGGCACTGCCCGCCGCCGCCGTCCTGTCCGCGGCCTCGGCGACGTTCGCATCAGGCGGGGCCTCGTCGAGCCGCCCGCCGCCGCAGGCCGTCGCGGTCGCCGCAAGCACCAGGGAAAGGATGAGGTACGGCCTCATCCTCAGTACGTCCTCTCCTGCGGCTCCCACTTGGTCACGCGCACGGGCTCCCAGGTGAGCTGGGGACGCCCGTCGACCCAGCTGACGAGCGTGTGCTTCATGAAGTTCTCGTCGTCGCGCTCGGGGTAGTCGTGCGGCCGCGCGTGCGCCCCGCGGCTCTCCTTCCGGGCGAGTCCGGCCTCGACCATGCACGAGGCGAGCTGGAGCAGGAAGCCGAGCTCGAGCGCCTGGGTCAGGTCGCTGTTGAAGACGGAGCCCTTGTCCTCGACGACGACGTGCTCGTAGCGCTCCGTGAGCTCCGCGATGATCTCGCCCTGCCGGCGCATCTCGGGCTCACGACGGAAGACGCCGAAGTTCTCGTGCATCGTCTCGGCCATCTCGTCGCGGATCGCGTGTGGCCGCTCGCCTTCCGCGCGATCGAGGATCTCCTGCAGCTCGCGCTCGGCATCCGAGACGGCGCTCGCGGGAACCGTGACGGTCGTGTGGGAGAGGGCCCAGTCGGCGGCCGCCCGGCCCGCGCGCTTGCCGAAGGTGATCGTCTCCATGAGCGCGTTCCCGCCCAGCCTGTTGGCGCCGTGCACCGAGACGCAGGCGACCTCGCCCGCCGCGTAGAGACCTTCGAGCGCGGTCTTCCCCCAGACGTCGGTGTCGACGCCGCCCATGTGGTAGTGGGCGCCCGGCCGCACCGGGATCGGATCGTGGATCGGGTCGATTCCCGCGAAGACCATCGAGAGCTCGCGCGTCCCGTGCAGGCGCTCGAGGATCCGCTCGGCGCCCAGATGGCGCAGGTCGAGGAGGACGTCCCCGTCGACGCCGCGCCCCTCGTCGATCTCCGTCTGCTCGGCGCGCGAGATGACGTCGCGGCTGGCGAGCTCCATGGCGTTGGGCGCGTAGCGCTTCAGGAAGCGCTCGCCCTCGGAATTCAGTAGGTATGCACCCTCCCCACGGCAGCCCTCCGTGATGAGCACGCCGGTGGGCGAGAGGGTCGTCGGGTGGAACTGCATCATCTCCATGTCCTTGAGCGGGACGCCCACGCGCAGCGACATCGCCATCCCGTCGCCGGTGCAGGCGTACGCGTTCGTGGTGCCGACGTAGAGCCGACCGGCCCCGCCGGTGGCGAGGATGACCGTCTTCGCTCCCACCGTCTTGAGCCCGCCGTTCAAGAGATCCCAGGAGATGACGCCCTGGCAGCGCCCGTCCTCCTCCACGAGCTGCCAGGCGAACCACTCCTCGTACACCTCGATGTCCCGCTTCATCATCTGCTCGTAGAGGACGTGGATGAGGACGTGGCCGGTGATGTCGGCCGCGTAGGCCGTGCGCGGCTCGCCGGCGGCGCCGAAGGGGCGCTGGGCGATGCGGCCGTCCTCGTTCCGGGAGAAGACGGCGCCCCAGTGCTCGAGCTCGTACACGTCGTCCGGCGCCTCCTCGCAGAGGACCTCGATCGCGTCCTGGTCGCCGAGGTAGTCGGAGCCCTTGACGGTGTCGAAGGCGTGCTTCTCCGGGTTGTCCTCGGAGGCGTTGCCGAGCGCGGCGTTGATGCCGCCCTCGGCCGCGCCGGAATGACTCCGGACGGGATGGATCTTCGAGATGATCGCGACGTCCGCCCCCGCGTCGTGGGCCTCGATGGCGGCGCGCATGCCGGCACAGCCGGCGCCGACGATGAGGACGTCGTGCTGGGCTTCCACTCGCTGGAGACGCTACCCGATGCGCGGCTCTGATTGCGTCAGACCCGCGGGCCGGCCCGGGCGACCTCGCTGTCCGGGCTGGCGAGCGTCGTGAAGTTCTCCCGGAACATGGTGGCGAGCTCGCGCGCCTTCCTGTCGTACGCCTCGCGATCGCGCCAGGTGGAGCGGGGATCCAGCAAGCTCGTCTCCACGCCCGGAACCTCGAGCGGCACCTCGAAGCCGAAGACCGGATCTTCGCGGTAGTCGACGCCGTCCAGCCGGCCCGCGAGCGCAGCGCGGAGGAGCGCGCGCGTGGCGGCGATCGGCATCCGCTCGCCTTCGCCGTAGGGTCCGCCCGTCCAGCCCGTGTTGACGAGCCACACAGCCGCGCGGTGCTCGGCGAGCTTGTCGCCCAGCATGCGCGCGTAGAGCATGGGCGGCTGGGGCAGGAAGGGCGCGCCGAAGCAGGCGGAGAAGGTCGGCTGCGGCTCCTGGACTCCGATCTCGGTGCCGGCCAGCTTGGCCGTGAAGCCGGAGAGGAAGTAGAACATCGCCTGGTGGCGGGTCAGGCGGGCGATCGGCGGCAGGATGCCGAACGCATCCGCCGTGAGCATGACGACCGAGCTCGGATGCCCAGCCCGTTTTGCGGGCAGGGCGTTCGCGATCTGCTCGAGCTTGTAGGCGGCGCGCGTGTTCTCGGTCTTCGAGTCGTCGTCGAGGTCGAGGATGCCGCGCTCGTCCACGGTCACGTTCTCGAGAACCGTCCCGAACGTCCTCGTGGTCTCGTAGATCTGCGGCTCCGCCTCCGCGGAGAGGTGGATCACCTTCGCGTAGCACCCGCCCTCGATGTTGAAGACGCCGTTCGGGCCCCAGCCGTGCTCGTCGTCCCCGATGAGCTGCCGCTCGGGGTCCGCCGAGAGCGTCGTCTTCCCCGTGCCCGAGAGCCCGAAGAAGACCGCCACGCGGCCGTCTTCACCCACATTGGCCGAACAGTGCATGGGGAAGACGCCCTCCATCGGGAGGCGGTCGTTCATCACCGAGAAGATGGACTTCTTGATCTCGCCTGCATATTCCGTGGCGCCGATCAGCACCTCGAGGCGGGTCGGGTGGAGGAGGACGAAGGTCTCGCTGCGCGTCCCGTCCTCGTCGGGATCGGCCTCGACGGACGGCGCATGGAGCACGAGCGCGTCCGGCTCGAAGTCCTCGAGCTCCTCCTCGGTCGGGTCGATGAAGAGCGTCTTGGCGAAGAGCGCGTGCCACGCCGACTCGCTGACGACGCGGACGGCGAGGCGATGCTCGGGAGCGGCCCCGACGAAGGCGTCGACGACGTAGACGTCGCCCTCCTCGAGACGGGAGACGACCTTCTCGCGCAAACCCTCGAAGCTCTCCTCGGAGATCTCCTGGTTGACGTCGCTCCACCAGATGCGCTCCTCGCAACCGGGCTCACGCACGACGAACTTGTCCTTGGGCGAGCGGCCGGTGTGCCGGCCGGTGTCGACGACGAGCGGCCCGCCCTCCGCCAGGCGTGCGGAGCCGGCCACGAGCGCGTGGGAGTAGAGGAGCGAGACGGTCGGATGCCAGAAGACGCGACCGTCGGGGGCGAGCCCGTGCCCCTCCAGCCCGGTCGGAGTCGCGGTGATCGCCAT
>DASQWP010000319.1:0-3091 GCA_035640195.1 Gaiellaceae bacterium
GCATCGATCTCACCTGGCTTGTCTCTTGTGCATGTGTGCCTCAGCCTGCCGGCGAGCCGGCGCCCGCGCATCGGCCGGAGCGAGAGTCTCGGGCGGCCGGATGACCGAAGCAGAGATCGTCCGATCGGCCGATGCCCGGCCACCGTCGCCGACTAGCATGGAGCCAAGGGGTGGAAGCCGTGTTGCTCGAGCGCTGGCAGACGTACTGGAACTGGCTCTTCTACGGGCTGCTGGCCGTCTCGACGGGCGTCGCCGCTGCGGACGCGGGTAGTGCCGGGCGGCGCGTGGCGATCGTCGTGCTGGCGGCAGGCCTGGCCGTCTCGTACTGGCGCGCGGTCGCCCGCGAGGGACGCTTCGGGCTCGGCACAGGCTCAGCGCTCCCGAGCCTGGTGGCGGCGGCCGCGCTCTGGGTCCCGCTCCTCCTCTTGCACTGGCTTTTCCAGCTCCTGATGTTCAGCGCCTATTACCTGGCCTGCTCGGCTCCGGTGCCGCTGCGTCGGGCGATCTCGGCGATCGCGGTGGTGAGCGCGATCGTGGTAGCAACCGAGTCGGTGCGGGAGGGAGGCCTGGACTCGCTCCAGGTGGTCTTCTACGGCGCCGTGACGCTCGCGCTCGGCCTCTTCCTCGCGATGATGCACGCGATCAGCGAGCAGAGCGAGGAGCGCAAGAGGCTCATCGCCGACCTCGAGGCGACCCGCGAGGAGCTCGCCGAGTCGGAGAGGAGGGCGGGCGCACTCGGCGAGCGCCAGCGGCTCGCCCGCGAGATCCACGACACCCTGGCCCAGGGGTTCGCCAGCATCGTCACGCTCTGCGAGGCGGCTCGCGCCGAGTTCTCCTCGCGGCCGGACGTCGTCATGCAACGTCTCGAGGAGGCGGGGCGAACGGCGCGTGAGAGCCTGGCCGAAGCCCGGCGCGTCGTCTGGGCGCTCAGGCCCGAGGCGCTGGAGGAAAGAACGCTCGCCGACGCTCTCGCCGAGCTCGCAGCCGCCTTTTGTTCCGAAACCGGCGTCGATGCCGAGAGCATCGTCAGCGGCGAGGCGCGCGACCTCGGCCCGGAGATCGACGCGACTCTGCTGCGTGTCGCCCAGGAAGCGCTTGCGAACGCGCGCAAGCACGCCCGGGCCACGAGGGTCACGCTCACGCTCACGTACCTCGACGACGCGGTGCTGCTGGACGTCCGCGACGACGGGGTCGGCTTCGAGCTCGAATCGGGAGCCACACGTCGCAACGGATGGCACCGCGGCGGCTTCGGCCTCACCGGCATGCGCGAGCGCCTCGAGCAGCTCGGCGGCACGCTGACGATCGAGAGCGCCGCCGGCGCAGGGGCGACGATCGTCGCCACGCTGCCGGCGTCGCTGGGAGAGCCTGCCCGTTGAGGGAGGTCGTGCGAGTCCTGCTCGCGGACGACCACCCCGTCGTTCGCAGCGGCATCAAGGGCATGCTCGCGCCCGACCCCGGGCTCGAGGTCGTCGGGGAAGCATCGAACGGAACCGAAGCGGTAGCCCTCGCGCTCGAGCTCCGACCGGACGTCGTTCTGATGGACCTGCGCATGCCCGAGCTCGACGGCGCCGCGGCCACTGCGGAGATCAGGGCCGAACGGCCCGAGACGCAAGTCCTCGTCCTGACGACTTACGACACCGACGCCGACATCGTGCGCGCGATCGACGCGGGAGCGATCGGCTATCTGCTCAAGGACGTCCCGCACGAGGAGATCACCCGGGCCGTACGCGCCGCCGCGGGCGGGGAGTCGGTCCTGGCGCCCGCCGTCGCTCAGCGGATCATGAGCCGGGTGCGCGGGCCCGCGAGCGACGCCCTCACCGCCCGCGAGATCCAGGTGCTCGAGCTTGCCGCGCGCGGGCTCAGCAACAGCGGGATCGCGGCGGAGCTCTTCGTCAGCGCGACCACGGTGAAAGCACACCTCACGCACATCTACAGAAAGCTCGGCGTCGGCGACCGCACGGCCGCGGTCACCACCGCCCTCGAGCGGCAGATCATCCGCCTCGAAGAGAGCTAGCGCTAGGGGCGCTATCCCGGGTCGAGCTCGCGCGCGAGGAGATCCATGAGGAGGCCGTCGGCCCACGGGCCGTCGGGCGAGCGCCAGTACTCGCGCATGACACCGACGGCGCGAAAGCCCACCTTCTCGTAGACCCGGATTCCCACGGCGTTGTCGGCCGCCGGGTCGATCGTGAGACGGTGATGCCCGCGTTCTTCGATCAGAAAGCGCGCGAGCGTCCGCACGGCGTCGGTGCCGAGTCCGCGGCCGTGGACGTGCTCGGCGAGGAAGAGGTCGATCCCCGCGTGACGGAAGTCGGGCTCGTTCTCCTCGCTGTACTCGATCAGGCCCACGAGCTCGCCGCCCGTCTCGATCGCAAAGGCCGTCTCGTCCGTCGCTCCCTCCGCCTTCCGACGGAGGTCCGACTCCTCCGGCGCTCCCCACCAGCGGGCGACACCGGGCTCCGCCTGGATCTCCGCCACCCGCTCGACGTCGTCGAGCGCGAGTGGCCGAAGCACGACATGCCTGCCGCGCAGGAGCGGGCGGTCGTCCAGCGTCGAGTGACTCATCGATCCGGTTATGGGAAGGTACCCGGAAGGCGGAGTCAGGGGCAATGAGGCAAGGACATTTCGGTCGATGGACGACGGGGGCGAGGACCGGCTCTTGATTCGTGGTGCCCTCGTCACCACGGTCGTCGGGAGCTACCCCCAGCCCGACTGGCTGATCGACCGGGAGCGGCTCGGCGGGCGGTTGCCGCCGCGCGTGCGGACGCGTGAGCTCTGGCGGGTGCCGGAGCCCTTCCTCGAGGAGGCCCAGGACGATGCGACACGGCTCGCCGTCGGAGACATGGAGCGGGCCGGCGTCGACGTCATCACCGACGGCGAGATGCGGAGGGAGAGCTACTCGAACCGATTCGCCACGGCGCTCGACGGCGTCGATCTGGACGCTCCGGGGGTGGCCCTCGACCGCACGGGGCACGAGAATCCCGTCCCGAGGGTCGCGGGCGCGATCCGCCGCACGCGGCCTGTCGAGGTCCGCGACGTCGAGTTTCTGCGCTCGATCACGGACCGCCGGATCAAGATCACGGTTCCGGGACCG
>DASQWP010000320.1:0-17832 GCA_035640195.1 Gaiellaceae bacterium
GCCGAGGGCGCGGGCGAGCTGCTCACGCCGCTCGAGCTCCCGCAGGACTACTGGGTCTTGATCGCGCTTCCTCGCTCCGCGGCGAAGCGCGCGACTCGTGCGGTGTACGAACGCTTCGACGAGCTCGGGGGCGGATCAGGATTCGACGAGCGACGCCGTGCGCTCCACGAGGCGCTCGCCGCCGTGCGGCGGCCGCGGGACTTCGCCGCCTTTCCACCGAACGACTTCGCGGAGGCAGCGGGTGGCGTGCCGTTCGTCCAGGATCTACGGGCCGGGGGCGCCTTCCGCGCCGACCTCTCCGGGGCCGGCCCGTGCGTCTACGGCCTCTTCCACCGGCTCGATCAGGCGCAAGCGGCCGCGAGACGACTGCGCGCCACCGCCCGGACCTGGGTTGCCGCACCCGTCTGGTAACGTCGCCGCGTGGCCACGTATCCCGTCGTCGAGCATCGCGAAAGCCGCATGGGGCGGTGGGTGCGGCCCAGAAGGCTGCGCATCGCCCTCTTCGTCGGCCTCGTCGAGACGCTGCTCGTTCTCCTGAACGGGCTCGGCTGGTTCTGGGTGCTCGGCGCTGCCGTTCTCGGCGTCGGGTTCCACTTCTTCGTCGGTCGCCGCGCCCAGTTCCACTCCGTTCGCGAGATCTCGTGGATCGTGGCCGTCTCGCAGCTCATCGCCGTCGTCGTTCCCCTGCTCTGGGAGCTCGTCAAGTTCCTCGCGATCACGGTGCTCGTCGTCCTCGCGCTCGTCCTGCTCGTGATGCTGCTCGTCGATCGGCGCCAATGACGACGGGCTACGCTGGCCGGGACGCTGGGGCGTAGCCAAGTGGTAAGGCAGCGCGTTTTCAGCGTGGGGGAACCCCTGGTTCCCCCACGAGCCCCCTCCTCTCGGCGGCCGACTACCCTTGCCGTAACGCTGGGGCGTAGCCAAGCGGTAAGGCAGCGGGTTTTGGTCCCGTGACCGGAGGTTCGAATCCTCCCGCCCCAGCCATGATTCCCATCTCGTGACGCGCACTCCTTTGGCGGCGGTCGTCCTGGCGGCGGGGCTCGGCACACGGATGCGCTCGCGGCGGTCGAAGCATCTCCACCCGCTCCTCGGGCGCCGGCTGGTCGACTGGGTGATCGGGGCCGTACGCGGGTTGGAGCCGGAGCCGCTCGTCGTCGTCACGTCGCCGGACACGCGCGCCGAGCTCACGGAGACGCTTCCGGACGGCGTACTCGTCGCCGTCCAGGAGAAGCCCCGGGGCACGGGCGACGCCGCCGCGGCGGCCCGCACCTCGCTCGAGAGGTTCGAGGGTGACGTGCTCGTCCTGGCCGGCGACGCGCCCCTGCTCACCACGGCCCTGCTGGAGGAGCTCCTCGCCGCGCACCGGCGCGAGGGCGCGGCCGTGACCGTGCTCTCCTTCGAGGGGGAGGAGCCGGGCTCGTACGGGCGCATCCTCCGCGACGAGAACGGCCGGCTGCGCGCCATCGTCGAGGCGGGCGACGCCTCGCCGGCAGAGCTCGAGATCCGCGAGCTCAACTCCTCCATCTACGTCTTCGTCGCTCGCGACCTCTGGAGCGCGCTCGAGCGGCTCGCCCCCGACAACGCGCAGGGCGAGCTCTACCTCACCGACGCGGTTCGCCACCTGGCGGATGACGGCCGCCTCGCATCCGTGTACCGTGCGACTGACCCACGTGCCGGCGAAGGCGTGAACACTCGGGCAGACCTCGCGAGCGCCGGAGCACAGCTCCGGGACGACATCCTCCGCGGCCACATGGAGGCCGGCGTCACGATCGTCGACCCGGCCACGACCTGGGTCGAGCCCGACGTCGCCATCGAGCCCGACACGGTGATCCATCCCTTCACCGTGCTCCGCGGGAGCACGGTCGTGCACGAGCACGCCGAGGTGGGGCCGCACGTCGTCGCCGTCGACGCCGAGATCGGCGCAGGCGCTCTCGTGGGTCCCTTCTGTTACCTTCGCCCGGGAACGGTGCTCGAGGCGGGGGCCAAGGCGGGCACGTTCGTGGAGATCAAGAACTCGCGCATCGGGGAAGGAACGAAGGTGCCCCATCTCTCCTATGTCGGCGACGCCGACGTGGGGGAGGGCACGAACATCGGCGCGGGCGCGATCACCGCCAACTACCCGCATGAGCCCGGGCGGCCCAAGGGGCGCACGACGATCGGGCGGAACGTCAGGACCGGCATTCACAATGGATTCGAAGCTCCCGTGACCATCGGCGACGGCGCTTGGATCGGCGGCGGCTCGTACATCACCGACGACGTTCCGCCGGACTCGCTCGCCATCGCGCGGTCACGTCAGGTGACGAAGGAGGGCTATCTGCGTGGAGACCGGAACGACTGAGCTCGCCCTGCCGGGCCTGGAGATCCCGCCCGAGCCGAAGACCCAGCCGAGCGGCGAGCGCGGCCGCTGGATCGAGCGCGGACCCTCGGGGAAGCTCATGCTGTTCTCCGGCCGTTCGAACCCCGTGCTCGCCGGCAAGATCGCCGACCAGCTCAACATCGAGCTCGGAGACGTGCAGCTCGAGACGTTCGCGAACGGGGAGACGTACTGCCGCTACCGCGAGTCGATCCGCGGGGCAGACGTCTTCATCGTCCAGTCCTGTTACGGACGCCCGACCAACGACTACCTCTGGGAGCTCCTGACGATGATCCAGGCGGCCAAGCTTGCCTCCGCCAACCGGATCACGGCGGTCGTCCCCTGGTACCCGTACTCCCGCCAGGACAAGAAGTCGTCGCCGCGGGAGCCGATCACGGCGAAGCTCCTCGCCGACGTCCTCGAGGCCGCCGGCGTCGACCGCGTGCTCACGATGGACCTGCACGCGGGCCAGATCCAGGGCTTCTTCCGCATCCCCGTCGACCACATGACGGCGCTGCCGCTCTTCGCGCGCTACTACCGCGAGTCCCTCGCCCTCCACGGTGGCGGCGTCGTGGCGGTCTCGCCCGATCCCGGCCGGGCCAAGATGGCGAACAAGTTCGCCCAGATGCTCGAGGCGGACTTCGCGATCATGAACAAGAACCGGCCCGCGCACGACGTCGCCGTCGTCACGGAGGTGATCGGCGACGTGCGCGGAAAGGTGGCGATCCTGAGCGACGACCTCATCGTCACCGGGAGCACGCTCATCACGGGCGCCGCCGCGCTCAAGCAGGCCGGCGCGACCGAGGTCTACGCCTGCGCGACGCACGGCCTCTTCCCGGACGATTCGCTGGGAGAGCTGGCCGCCAGCGAGCTGGAGGGCATCGCCCTCACGGACACGGTGCCCATCAACGAGCTCGACCGCCCGGCCAAGATGACGGTTTTGAGCGTCTCCGGCATCCTCGCCGAGACGATCCAGAACGTCTTCTCGGACGAGTCCGTCTCGGCCATCTTCGCCGGCGAGAATCAGCTGTTCTAAACCGGCTTCGGGGACACTTCGACCAGGCTCGCCCGCGGTCAGGGGGCCGGAGCCTCTCGCGGATCTCCCGCACGGGTCTTCGGTCGGCTTGGGCGGATAGGCAGATGACATGCCTGGCGTTCTGGGTGGGCGCCGGGGTCGGCCGCAGGCTCCGGCGCCCTCCCTGGGAGGCTCCGGCCTTCGCTAGACTTGGCCGCCGGAAATGGCCGGCGAACGCGTCAAGCTCGACGTCAAGCCCCGCGAGACGAGCGGGAGCGCGGAATCGCGTCGTCTCCGCGCGGGCGGGTTCGTTCCCGGCGTTCTCTACGGAGGCGGCAAGAAGGCGCATCCGTTCTGCGTCGAGGAGCGGGAGCTGCGGCGGGTCCTGACGGGTGGCCACGGGCTGCACGCGATCCTCGACGTGGTTTTCGACGGCCAGAAGACCGCACACCACGCCGTGCTGAAGGAGTATCAGCTCGATCCGACGCGCGCGCGTCTCCTCCACATCGACCTGCACGAGGTGCGGCTCGACCAGGCGATCCACGCGCAGGTCGTGGTCGAGCTCCTGGGCGAGTCCGAGGGTGTCAAGGAAGGCGGCGTGCTCACTCAGGTCTCCCGCGAGATCAACGTCGAGGCGCTCCCCATGGAGGTTCCCGACCGCCTCGAGCTGGACATCTCGGCGATGGCCATCGGCGACAGCCTGCGCGTGAGCGACCTGCGCGCACCGGAGGGCGTGACCCTCCTCGACGATCCCGAGACCGTGCTCGCCACCGTCACTCCGCCGACGAAGGTCGAGCTCCCCGAGGAGGTCGTCGAGGAGGAAGAGGAAGTCGAGGGCCTCGAGGGCGAGCTGGCCGAGGGCGAGGTGCCCGAGGGCGCGGCCGAGGGCGCGGCCGAACCGGAGGCCGAAGCCGCCGGCGAAGAGCAGACGACCGAGGGCTAGCAACCGGTGCGATGGCTTCGTCGGGGCGAGCAGGCCTCGACGCTCGACCTGCTGGTTGCCGGGCTGGGAAATCCCGGGCGCGAGTACGCACGCACGCGCCACAACATCGGCTTCATGGTCTGCGACGAGCTTGCCCGGCGGCACGGCGGCTCGTTCCGGTCGAAGTTCTCCGGCGAGCTCGCGGAGATCCGGATCGAGGGGCGGAAGGCTGCGCTCCTGAAGCCCCAGACCTACATGAACGAGTCCGGCCGTTCGGTTGGTGCGGCCGCCCGCTTCTTCAAGCTCCCGCCCGAGCAGCTTCTCGTCCTCCACGACGAGGCCGACCTCGAGCCGGGCCGCCTCCAGGCGCGCCTCGGCGGCGGCCTCGCGGGTCACAACGGCCTTCGCTCGCTCGCGCAGCATCTGAAGACGCAGGAGTTCCTGCGCCTCCGGATCGGGGTCGGGCGGCCCGAGCGCGGCGACCCGCGACCGGTGGCTGACTTCGTGCTCTCGCCCTTCGAGGAGCACGTCGACGTCGAGGAGCTCGTAGCGCGGGCTGCCGATGCCGTCGAGACGCTCGCGCGCGAGGGTCTCGAGGAGACGCAGAACCGCTTCAACGAACGGGCCTGACTCGTTGCAGCCTCGGCACAGTCCGCGCGCCACCTGCGCGCCCGCCGGAGATACGCTGAAACCGGAGGGAGGTTCGCGGCGGCCCCCGCGCGCGTGAGAGCACGCACAGGGAGAACAGGAACGGGCCGCCCGGAGGCGGCCCGCTGAGAGAGGCTCCGTCGCCGTAGCGGCCCGACGCCGGGGCTTAGGCTTCTCTTCGGCAGATCTGACCGCCGACCTTAGGCTCGCCGCGCGGCGCCCGCGCCCTACGAGGCGAGCCCGGCGGGGACGTGCTCCTCGTCGATCCGGACGCGGACGTAGAGGCCTCCGCCGGGCGCGCGCCCGTACTCGACCCGCATCGCCTCCGGCGGGACCTCGACAAGGAGGTCCGCGCGGTCGTTCCTCCACCTCCGGTACGCCTCGTCGGCACCCGGCGGCTCGAAGGACGCGACCAGCTTCGGCCGCGTCCCGATGGGGAGGAGCTCGCCCGCCATCGCGCCATCGTACGCCTTCGGCCGCTGGCTACGATGGCCCCGCGGAACGGCCCGTTCCGCCCGTCATCGTGGACCAGGTCGCCCGCATCCGAGACCCCGCCCTCGCCGTCCTCGCTCGCGCGCTCGCCGACGGCGAGCGCCTGCAGCGCTTCGCGGCCGAGCCCGCGCCCGCGCGCGTCTCCGAGCCTCTCCTTCCGCTCTTCCTCGCCGCGGTCCACTTCGTCCGCGGCGGCCCGGTCATCTGTCTCCTTCCGGACGACGCAGACGCCCGCGACGTCGCGGAGGCGGCCGGCTGGTTCCTCGGGGAGGAGCAGGTCGGCCTCTTCGCCTCGCGCGGCGTGCGCTGGGGGAGCGGTCTCGAGCCGCCGCCTCACCTCGTGGGAGAGCGCGCCCGCGCCCTCGAGGTGCTCGCCGCCGGCGGCCTCCTCTGTGCCTCCGCGATCGGAGCGGCGGAGGGCGTCCCGCCCGCGGAGACCCGTCCGGCGCCGCTTCGCCTCCGTGTCGGCGACGAGCCCGGCGTCGAGGAGCTCGTCGAGCGGCTCGCCCTGGCCGGATACGAGCGGGTCGAACAGGCTCAGGAGCGAGGTCAGCTCGCTGTGCGGGGCGGGATCGTCGACGTCTTTCCTTCGACGGGCCGGGAGCCCGTTCGCATCGAGCTCTTCGGGGACGAGATCGAGTCCCTCCGGGCGTTCTCGCCCTTCACGCAGCGGACGCTACACGCGCTCGAGGAGGCGACGGTCTACCCGGCCGCCGAGCGCCGGCTCGATCTCGTGCAGCCCTGGCTCGGCGAGGAGGGGGAGGCGCCCCCCGTGCCGAACGACCTCGTGGCGCCGCTACCCGGGCCCGACCTCGTCTGGCACGCCGGTGACGCCCGGGAGGCGGTCCGGGAGGAGCTCGGCGTCGACCTCGGTCTGGCCGGCGCGGTCGAGCTTTCCCAGCTCCCCGCCGGCCAGCCCTACGCCTTCGAGGCGCAGCGCCCGGCGGTCGCCGCTCGCGGGCTCGCCGAGGCCGAGCGCGACCTCCTCGCGTACGTCCGCGGCGGGAGCCGGGTCGTCGTAGCGTTCGCGCACCGCGGCGAGGCGCTCCGCACGAAGGGGCTCCTCCGGAAGATCGAGCCCGTCCTGCTCGAGCCGGGCGATCCGCTGCCGGACGAGCCGGGCCTCGCCTTCGCCGTGTCGCCGGCCCGCCGCGGAGTCGTGCTCCGGGAGCTCGACCTCGTCCTCCTTCCCGACACGCAGGTCTTCCGCAAGCGTCCGCCGCGGGCGGACGTCCGTCTCGGCCGTGCGCTCCAGAGCTTCGCAGACCTCCGGACGGGCGACTACGTCGTTCACGAGGATCACGGCGTCGCCGAGCTGCTCGGCTTCGAGACGAAGACGGTGGCCGGCGTCACGCGCGACTACCTCTTCCTCGGCTTCCGGGGCGACGACAGGCTCTACGTCCCGCACGAGCAGATCGGCAAGGTCTCCCGCTACGTCGGCGCCGACGGGCACGTGCCGGCCCTCTCTCGCCTCGGCGGCAAGGCGTGGCAGAACCTGAAGTCGCGCGCCCGCGCGGGCGCCCGCGAGCTCGCGGGCGAGCTTCTCGCCCTCTACGCCCGCCGCCAGAGGGCAGCCGGGATCGCGTACGACGTCGACGGCGACCTGCTCGAGCAGCTGGAGGCGAGCTTCGCCTACGAGGAGACCGCGGACCAGCAGGCGGCGATCGAGGTGGTCAAGGAGGACCTCGAGTCGACACGCCCGATGGACCGCCTCGTGTGCGGCGACGTCGGCTTCGGCAAGACCGAGGTGGCGGTGCGGGCTGCCTTCGCGGTCGCGGCGAACGGCAAGCAGACGCTTGTCCTCGCGCCCACGACGATCCTTGCACAGCAGCACTGGAACACGTTCCGGGAGCGCTACCGCGACCTGCCGGTGCGCGTGGAGATGATTTCTCGCTTCCGCAGGCCCGCCGACGTCAAGGCGGTGCTCGGGGAATACGCCGAGGGCAAGGTGGACGTTCTCGTCGGTACGCACCGGGTCCTGTCCAGGGACGTCGTGCCGAAGGAGCTCGGCCTGGTCGTCGTCGACGAGGAGCAGCGCTTCGGTGTCGCGCAGAAGGAGCTCCTCCGCCAGCTCCGCCTCGAGGTCGACGTCCTCTCCCTCTCCGCCACGCCGATCCCGCGCACGCTCCACATGTCCCTGTCCGGCCTGCGCGACATCAGCGTGATCGAGACGCCGCCGCAGGGCCGCCGGCCGATCCGCACGCACGTCGGCGAATACGACGAAGAGCTCGTCCAGCTGGCCCTGCGTAGGGAGCACGAGCGGGGCGGGCAGTCGTTCTACCTCCACAACCGCGTGGAGTCGATCGAGGAAGCCGCCGAGCACCTGCGCCAGCTCTGCCCCGAGCTGCGCTTCATCGTCGCGCACGGCCAAATGCCGGAGCGCGAGCTCGAGGGCCACATGCTCTCGTTCCTCGCGGGCGACGCCGACGTGCTCGTCTCCACGACGATCATCGAGTCCGGGCTCGACATCCCGCAGGCGAACACGCTGATCGTCGAGCGGGCGGACGCGCTCGGCCTCGCGCAGCTCTACCAGATCCGCGGGCGTGTCGGCCGAAGCGACGTGACGGCGCACGCGTACCTCTTCTATCCCGACGGCGCGGAGCTGACCCAGGAGGCGCGCGCCCGCCTCGCCACGCTGGCCGACCACACGGAGCTCGGAGCCGGGTTCGCCATCGCCATGCGCGACCTGGAGATCCGGGGCGCGGGCGACCTCCTCGGGGCCGAGCAGTCCGGGCACGTCGCCGCCATCGGCTTCGAGCTCTACGTCGAGCTCCTCGGCGAGGCCGTGGCGGAGCTCACCGACACGCGCCGTGCGGTGGCGCGCCCCGTGCGGGTGGACGCGCAGATCGACGCATATGTCCCCTCGGACTACGTCGCCGCCGAGGCGCAGAAGATCGACCTCCACCGGCGGCTCGCCCTCGCCGAGTCGGAGGACGAGCTGCGCGAGCTCGAGGCGGCCACCGAAGACCGCTTCGGGCCGCGTCCCGAGCCGGTCGAGAACCTCTTCGCCATCCAGGAGGCCAAGCTACGGCTCGCCCGTATCGGCGCCGACTATCTCGTCTTCCGGGGCGGCAAGGCCGTTGTCGGCCCGCTCGTCCTCGGCTCCGCCGAGCTCCGTGAGCTCCGGCGGAGCATCGACACTGCGGTCTACTCGAGTGCCGCACGCGAGGTCTCCCTGCGCGCCGAGCGGTTCGAGCGGGCGCTCTCGCTCGTCGATGCTATCCTCGAGTTACGGCTGTCCGCCTGAAGCCGTTTTTTCTATGCCCTTTTCCTATCGCAGCATCCTCGCCCTGGCAGCACTCCTGCTCGCGCTCGCGCCGGCCGCCTGCGGTGGCGGCGACGAGCAGTCCGCCGAGGACGTTCCGGAGGATGCGGTCGCGGTCGTCGGCGACAAGGAGATCTCACGCGCCGAGTACGAGCGACTGCTGGGGCAAGCGGAGACGACCTTCAAGGCCCGCGAGCAGGAGTTCCCGGAGACCGGGACGCCCGAGTTCGAGCAGCTCAGGCAGGCGATCGTCCGCAGCCTCATCGAGCAGAAGCAGTTCGAGGTCGGCGCCGAGGAGCTCGGGATCGAGGTGACCGACACGGAAGTCGACAAGCGCCTCGAGGAGCTCAAGGAGCAGTTCTTCGAGGGGGACGAGCAGAAGTACCAGGAAGAGCTCGAGAAGCAAGGCCTTACGGAGGAGCAGGTTCGGTCCGACGTCCGCTCTCGCGTCCTCTCCGAGAAGATCTTCGAGGAAGTGACCAAGGACATCGAGGTCACCGACCAGGCCGTGAAAGACCATTACGAGCAGAACAGGGCGCAGTTCGAGACCCCCGCCACACGAACGGTGCGGCACATCCTCGTCGACAAGAAGGCGAGGGCGAACGACATCTACCGGCAGCTTCGGAACGGCGGCAACTTCGCCTCGCTCGCCCGCAGGTTCTCCCAGGATCCCGCCTCCAAGGAGCAGGGCGGCAGGTTCGAGGCGCAGCAGGGCGCGACCGTGGCGGAGTTCGACAAGGCGGCCTTCTCGCTCGAGACCGGGGAGCTGGGCAGGCCCGTGAAGACGCAGTTCGGCTGGCACGTGATCGAGGCGGTCTCGGCGATCAAGCCGAAGTCGACCCGGCCGCTCTCGGAAGTCGAGGCGGACATCCGCCAGCAGCTCCTCCAGCAGCGGCAGAACGAGGCGATGAACAAGTGGGTCGAGGAGCTGCGGGCGCGGCTCGACGACGAGACTGCCTACGCGGTCGGGTTCAGGCCCGCGCCGGCCCAGACGACGACCGGCGCCGCGACCGAGCCGGGCGAGACCCAGACCAGCGAGTAGCCGCATGGGCGGCGGCGACGGCCTCGAGCAGGCGCTCGTCGATCTCCAGGAGCTGGCCGAGCGGCTGCGCCGCGACTGCCCGTGGGACCGGGCGCAGACCTCCGCCACGATCGTTCCGCACTCCGTCGAGGAGGCGTACGAGGTCGCAGACGCCGCGCTCGCAGGTGACGACGAGAAGCTCCTCGACGAGCTGGGCGACCTGCTCTTTCAGACGTTCTTTCTCTCGCTCCTCTTGGAGGAGCGAGGCGCCGGAGACCTGGCCGCGGTCGCCCGCGGCATCCACGGGAAGCTCGTCCGTCGCCACCCACACGTCTTCGGGAACGCCGAGCTCCGGACGCCCGCGGAGGTGAAGGGCCGCTGGGAGGAGCTGAAGCTGGAGCAGGAGGAGCGGGCGGGAATCTTCCACCATGTCCCGGAGACGCTGCCGTCGCTCCTCTACGCGCGAAAGGTGCAGCGCCGCGCGGCGACCGTCGGCTTCGACTACCCGGATGTCGACGGCGCGCTGGCCGACCTCGATGACGAGCTGGCCGAGCTGCGCGAGGCGCTCGAGTCGGTGCCGGAGGCGGCTGCGGAGACGGAGCCGGACCCCCACGTCCTGGAGGAGGTCGGCGACGCTCTCTTCGCCGTCGTGAACGTTGCTCGGCGGCTGAACGTCGATCCCGAGCTCGCCCTGCGCGCGACGAGCGGCCGGTTCGTGGCGCGCGTCGAGCGCGCGGCCGCGCTTGCCGAGGAGGAGGGCCGCTCGTGGGCGGAGCTCCCGCTCGACGAGCAGGACCGCTACTTCGACCGGGCCAAGGAGGCGCTCGCGTGAAGATCGCCGCGGTGCGCGGGCGCCAGATCCTCGACTCGCGCGGCAACCCGACGATCGAGGTGGAGGTGACCCTCGACTCGGGCACTGTCGGCCGCGCCGCGGTTCCCTCCGGCGCCTCCACGGGGCAGTTCGAGGCGGTCGAGCTTCGCGACGGCGACTCGGGCGTCTACCTGGGCAAGAGCGTCCGCCGCGCGGTGGAGAACGTCGAGGGCGAGCTGGCCCGGGCGCTCACCGGCGTGGACGCCTCCGATCAGGAGGCCCTCGATCGCCTGCTCGTCGATCTCGACGGGACGCCGAACAAGGGGCGGCTCGGGGCCAATGCGATTTTGGGCTGCTCCCTCGCCGCGGCGAAGGCCGCGGCCGGCGAGGCGGAAAAGCCGCTCTACGCCTGGCTCGGCGGCGAGAGCGCACACGTGATGCCCGTGCCGATGCTGAACGTCGTCAACGGCGGAGCCCACGCGCAGAACTCGCTCGACTTCCAGGAGTTCATGATCGTGCCCGCCGGCGCCGCGTCCTTCTCCGAGGCGCTCCGCATCGGAGCGGAGACCTTCCACGCGCTCAAGGATCTCCTCCACGAGCGTGGCCTGGCGACGGCTGTGGGCGACGAGGGCGGATTCGCCCCCGACCTCGCATCGACGGAGGAGGCGGTCGCGACCGTGCTCGAGGCGGTCGAGCGCGCCGGTCACCGGGAGCGGATCGCGCTTGCGCTCGACCCGGCCACGACGGAGCTCTGGGGGGGCGGCGGCTACCGCCTCAAAGCTCAGGATCTCGAGCTCGACTCCGCAGGGATGATCGAGCTCTGGGAAGACCTCTCGGCCCGCTACCCGATCGTCTCGATCGAGGACGGCCTCGCCGAAGAGGACTGGGACGCGTGGGCCGCGCTCACCGAGCGCCTCGGCGACCGCGTCCAGCTCGTCGGGGACGATCTCTTCGTCACGAACGTCGAGCGCCTGCGGCGCGGCATCCAGGAGCGCGTCGCGAACGCCATCCTCGTCAAGGTGAACCAGATCGGAACCCTGACCGAAGCTCTCGGCGCGATCGAGCTCGCGCGCGCGAACGGCTATGCGGCGGTGATCTCCCACCGCTCCGGCGAGACCGAGGACACGACCATCGCCGACCTCGCCGTGGCTACCGGAGCCGGCCAGATCAAGACCGGTGCGCCGTCCCGCACCGACCGCGTGGCGAAGTACAACCAGCTCCTGAGGATCGAGGAGGAGCTGGGCGAGCGGGCGGTGTATCCGGGCTGGGACGCGTTCCCGCGGGCCGTTCGCTGAAGGCGGGGGTTCGTGGGGGAACAGCAGGGCGCTCCCGCGCGTAAAGGAAAGGCGGCCCCCAGCGGCTAACGTGGAGACGTGAACCTCGGTTCGCGTCGCACGAAGATCGTTTGCACGATCGGGCCGGCCTCGTCGTCGGCCGCCGTGATCGACCGGCTCGTCGCCGCCGGGATGGACGCGGCGCGCCTCAACTTCTCCCACGGCACCCGCGACGACCACGCGGAGCGGGTCCAGCTCCTGCGCGACGCGCAGGAGCGGGCGCAGCGGCCGCTCGCGCTCATCGCCGACCTCCAGGGCCCCAAGATCCGGGTTGGTGAGCTCGAGCGGCCCCGCGTGCTGGTCGAGGGCGACGACGTCGTCGTCGCCGGGGAGGGAAGCGTCCACGCCGACGACCTGCCGGTCAGCCCGGCCGCGCTCACGCAGGTGCTCCGTGCCGGGCACGAGCTCCTGATCGACGACGGGCTCGTCCGCCTGCGCGTCGACGAGGTGGACGACGGCCGGGCGCGCACGACCGTGCTCGTCGGCGGAGTCGTCGGCGCGCACAAGGGCGTGAACCTTCCGGGCGTGCCCATCCCGGTCCCCTCGCTCACGGAGAAGGATCTGAGCGATCTCGAGTTCGGCCTCGAGCTCGGCGTCGATTACGTGGCCCTCTCCTTCGTGCGGGCGGCCGCCGACGTGCACCGCCTCCGAGAGCTCCTGCGCGCGGCGGACTCGCGCGCGCTCGTGGTCGCCAAGATCGAGAAGGCGGAGGCGCTCGAGGAGCTCGACGCCATCATCACCGCCTCGGACGCCGTCATGGTCGCGCGCGGGGACCTCGGGGTGGAGATCGGCCCGGCCGCCGTCCCCCTCGTGCAGAAGCGCATCATCCTTTCGGCGCTGGAGCACGGGAAGCCGGCGATCACGGCGACGCAGATGCTCGAGTCCATGCTGCGGCATCCCGAGCCGACGCGCGCCGAGGCGAGCGACGTCGCCAACGCGATTCTGGACGGCACCTCCGCGGTGATGCTCTCCGGCGAGACTGCCGTCGGCAACTATCCCGTGGAGAGCGTCTTCACGATGGACCGGATCGCCCAGGCGATCGAGCCGAGCCTCGGCTATCGCCACGAGCTGGCGCAGGCGGCCGACGAGCCGTTCCCCACCGTCGGGGACGCCATGTCGAACGCTGCCTGCGACATCGCCGAGGTGCTCGGCGCGACGGCGATCCTGGTTCCCACCTACAGCGGCCGCACCGCGTCGGCGGTGGCTCGGCACCGTCCTCGACGGCCGATCATCGCCGTCACGCACAAGCGCCACGCCGTACAGCAGCTGGCTCTCGAATGGGGCGTCGTGCCGGCGGAGATCGAGGAATGCCGCGACGTGGAGCATCTCTGGGCGCGCACGCTCGACGCGGCGCGCGCGAGCGGAATCGTGGAGCCCGGCGACCGTGTCGTCATCACCGCCGGAACGGCCGTGAACGTTCCGGGCACCACGAACGTCATCAAGGTCGAGACGGCATAGAGCGAACGCAAGGCCCGACCTCGGGCGCGGGGTCCGTCCGACCGCGTCTGTATCCTCGCTGGCGCCGGGAAGGAGCCCGCCGGGTGCGGTCGAAGTCTGCATGCCCATGGCACGCAGGGGTCGCCGTCGTACTCGTCCGTCCCGGTCCGCGCTCGCGCTGCGTTGGATCGGCGCGCTCGTGCTCGTCGCCATCGCAGTCGCGTACGTCCACCCACTTCGGGAATGGTGGACCGCGCGCGCCGACGTCGCGGAGCGGAGTGCGGAGGTCGATCGCCTCGAGCGGGCGAACGAGAAGCTCGAGCAGCAGCTCGCGCAGGCGGGCACCACAGCGTTCGTCGAGCGGGAAGCGCGCCGGCTCGGGCTCGTCAAGCCGGGTGAGCGGCTCTTCGTCGTGAGCGGCATCGAGGAGTGGAAGAAGACGAACGGTCGCCGAGACTCGCCAAGGTCGAAGATACGATGATCGGGTGGACGACCGGACGGTGGTCTCCTGGCAGCTCGGACGTCCTGCCCGGCCCTTCCGGCGGGTGGCGGTTCGCTGCCCGTACGGCTTTCCTGCGGTTACGGAGCAGGCGGCGTTTGGGCCCGGCGGCGAGCCCTTCCCGACGACCTACTACCTGACCTGTCCCTGGCTCGTGACCGCCCTCGCGCGCGTCGAGGCCGCGGGCGGGGTGGAGCGCTGGTCGCGGGCGGCGGCCGAGGACCCTGAGCTCGGCGAGAGCCTGGCCCGCGCCGACCGCGAGCAGCGTCGGCTCCGTCCCGAGCTCGACGTCGGCATCGCGGGGACGCGCGCGCCCGAGCAGCTCAAGTGCCTGCACGCGCACGCCGCCTTCGCCCTCGCACGGCCCGGCTACGAGCTCGGCGAGCACATCCTCGCCGAGGTCGACGAGCGCTGGTGCCCGGATGCACGTTGCAGGAACGCTTCGGCCGGGAAGGGACGGCGCTGATGCTCGAGAGCGCGCGTCACCAGTGGGACGACGGCAAGCGCCGGCTCGACGACGTCGGCGCCGAGACCGCTCGCTACCGCCATCTCGCCGCGCTCGTGGACGCGGTCGTGGACGAGCTCCGCCGCCGCGTGGGGCAGACCTTCACGCTCGCCGAGCTGGCGCGCGCGTACGAGGGCTCGGAGGACTGGGTGCGGGACGTCGTCGCCCACACGGCGCGTCCGCGAGCCCGGGCCGGGATCCGCGACTCCGCGCTCGTGCAGGACGCGGCCTTCGCGCTCTACGCCCGCGGCGCGACCGACTACACGCCTTAGTAGTGCCCCTCCCGGCGATACTTGTCGGCTCCTGGTCCGCGATCACGCGGCGCCAGAGCCCACCCTCGCCCTTGCCAAGGCTGCAAGCCTTGGCTGCGGACGAGTGCGACCTCTGGCTTGGTGCTCGCGACCCAGTAGCTCGACAGCATCACCGGCAGGGGCACTGATGAGCACGCTCGGCCCGAGGGCGGCGAGGGAGCGGGAGCGTGGCCCGGCGCGCCGAGCGCGGCGATCCGGCCTGCTCACGTGGGCGCTCAGGCTCCTCGTGCTCGCCGTCGTCTTCTTGGCCGGCGTGGTGATCGGACGAGCGCTCGAGAGCGCGCCGCGACCGGGCGGCACGCAGACGATCGTGCGGACGATCGAGCCGCTCACGGTCCCACCCGCCGAACGCACCGTGACGGTTACGACTTCTGCCCCGTAGGGTACGAGAAAGAGAGAAGTTTTGGTAGATTTACAAAAGCCCGATATGGCCGGTGAGCGTCAGAGGAGCCGTTCCGAGGGGCGGTCGGCGGGCGGGGGTCTCGACTGGCTCACGCTCGGCCAGGCTGCCGAGTACCTCGGCGTCGCCCAGAGCACGATCCGCAAGTGGTCCGACGGCGGCCGCCTCCCCGCGTTCTACACCCCGGGAGGCCACCGGCGCTTCCGCCGAGGGGACCTCGACGCCTTCCTCGCCGGCTCGCGCGGCGTGGCCTCCGAAGGAAGCCCGCGCGTCCTCGTCGTCGACGACGACGACCGCCTCCGCGAGTATCTGCGCGTGAATCTCGAGATGGATGGCTATGCGGTTCGCGAGGCCGCGAACGCCGACGAGGGCCTCGCCGCGCTCGAGGAGGAGCCGCCCGACCTCATCCTCCTGGACGTGATGATGCCGGAGGTGGACGGCTTCGAGATGCTGCGGCGCATGCAGGAGCGCCACGGCCTGGGCGCCATCCCGGTGATCATGTTCAGCGGTAAGGTGGAGGAGGCGGCCGCCGCCGCCGAGCGGGGCGCGCAGGCCTTCATCGGGAAGCCCTTCGACCCGCAGCAGCTGATCGACGCGACCAAGCAGCTCCTACGCTCTTAGCCGCTCTCGTAGACGCCGATCGCGACCTCCTCCTGTGGGTCGTCGAGCACCGTGTCCCGCCGCTCGACTGGCTCTTCCTCGCCCTTTCCGTGGCCGGCTATGCCGGGCTGCTCTGGATCGCGCTCGCGCCTCTGCTAGCCCACCGTGCCGGGCGGCCGCTACTCGGTGCGACCCTTCTCACGGCCGGAACCGTCTGGGGAGCAGACCTGATCGCCATCGTGATCAAGATGACGGTCGATCGACGGCGGCCGTACGAGACGCTCGCGGAGGCCGAGCCGCTTCTCCGGGCCTCGGTGGGCAACTCCTTTCCTTCCGGGCATGCGGCCACGAGCTTCGCCGGGGCGATCATCCTCGGCTACCTCTTTCGCCGGGCCCTTCCGGCCCTCCTGACCCTCGCTGTTCTCGTCGCGGCCTCGCGCGTCTACGTCGGAGTCCACTACCCGCTCGACGTCCTCGGCGGTGCAGTGCTCGGCTCGGTCGTCGCGCTGGCGATTGTCGCGACGCTCAGACTTCGTCCGCGGACTTCAGGAGGCCGGCGACGATCAGAAGCAGAGCCGCCAGCAGGCTGATCCAGATCCCGATCGCGCGCCCGACCGAGGGCTCGAAGCGCTCGGGGATGTCGATCAGCCGGATCAGCATGAAGACGGTGGCGAGGAAGCCGAGCCCGGCGATCACGATTCCGCTCGGCGCCCGTGGTGGCAGCTCGACGCCGGCCGCCCGCAGCGAGAGGAGGACGAGCGCGGCCAGTCCGGCGAGGAAGACGAGCTTGCCGAGAGCGCCCGTGTTCCAACCGGTGACGGAGAGCGTTCCGCGCAGGTCGCCCGAGATCGTGTACCAGGCCATGAACGGGCTCAGGGTCAGGACGATCGCGGCCAGCCAGGCGAGGAGCTCTCCCAGGCTTCGCAGCCCGACGGCCGGCGGAGCCCCGCGGGATCCACGTCGCACCTCCAAGCTAGTGGCCCTCCACCGGCTGGAGCACTAGATCCCGAAGAGGGCTTCGATCTTCTCCCAGATCGAGAGGCCGATGAGGATCGTGAGGAAGACGAGCCCGAGGAGCAGAAGGAGAAAGCGCAGGCGGGCGCGCTTGATCTCCTGCTGGTGCTCGATCCGCGCTCGTCGGCGGGCGCGCGCCTGTCGGAGCGCGCTCCGGTAGGGCTGTGGGTCGGTGGGAGCGCGCTCTTCCGTCCGGACCCGGGCGGGCCGGGACGAGTCGACGCGGGCACGGCGAGGGGCGGGCGCGGCCATGGCACGCGATTCTTGCGGCTGGGCCGGACTTCCGCAAGGTGGTGGTCCCGGCACGCAGCGCTCGCTCGCCGCTGATGCGCGGGCGCGCCCGCAGCGCGATAATGAGGTCGTGAGGGGGGCTCCCGCACCCACGCGCGCCGACGAGACCGCGTTGCATCCCGGCGACGAGGCGACTCTCGAGGCCTTCGCGCGCGCGGCGCTCGATCTCGTCCGCGGGGAGCCCGTCGAGCGGGTGCTCGGAACCGTCGTGCGGACGGTGGCGGCAGCCGTGGGCGCGCCGGTCGTCCTCGCCCGGCTCGCCGGGGGCGACGGCGACCGGCTCGTGACGCGAGCGGTCCATGCGGAGTCCGCGGCGCTGGCCGCGGAGCTCGCCGGAACGTCGCTTCCGGCGGCCTCCGTCGGGCGCGAGGAGGCTGAGTACGGCTCCGCCCAGGGCGACCCCACGGCGCCGGCCGGGATCAGGCGCGCGGCTGCACGGGCGGGGGTTCCCGTCGTCCGCGTCGTTCCCGTCGCGATCGGCGATCTCGTCGTCGCCACCCTCGAGCTCTTCGGTCCGGAGGCGTTCACGCTCCGGGACCAGGCGCTCGCCCGCGCCGCAGCCGCCCACGTTGCCATGGCGGTGAGCCTCGAGCGCGCGGAGGGCGAGGGCAAGGACGGGCGGGCGCAGCTCACCCAGGCCGCGCTCGAGCTCCTCGGTGAGACGCTGGCCGCGGGCGCCGACGAGACCGAGACGGCCGAGCACGTCGTCCGCCTCGCCGGCGAGGCGACCCGCGCGGTCGGCGCGGCCGTCTGGCGCCTCGAAGCCGAGGCCCGGCCCGCCCTGCTCGCGTCGCAGGGCTTCGCGGGCCGCCCTCCCGAGCCCGGCGCCTCCGGCGAGGAGGTCCGCCGCGCGCTCGCCGGCCGCAATGGGGAGCCTCGGCTGCTGGGGTCCTGGCGCCTCCACACGCTTGCGC
>DASQWP010000321.1:0-19506 GCA_035640195.1 Gaiellaceae bacterium
CGGGGCGATCCGGTACAAACGCGGCCGTGGACCAGACCCAGACACCGCTCGCGGACGCCGCGGCCGCGTTTCTCGCCGACGAGGGGATCACGCCATTCACGACGCCCGGGCACAAGCGTGCTCCTCACCTCGCCGACGAGCTGCTGCTGCGCGACCTGCCGCTCGCTTCCGGCGCAGACGACCTCCACCTCCGTTCCGGCGTGCTCGCGCGCGCCGAGGCGCTCGCCGCCGAGCTCTGGGGCGCCGACATCTGCCGCTTCTGCGTGAACGGCTCGACGCAGGGGAACCAGGCGCTCGCGCTTGCCCTCGGGCGGCCGGGCGACCGCGTCGTCGTCACCCGCAACCTCCACAAGTCCGTGTTCGCCGGGCTCGTGCTCGCCGGGCTCGAGCCCGTCTGGGTTCGGCCGGACGTCGATCCCGCCACGGGCCTCGCCCTGCGCGTCTCGCCGGAGAGGGTCGCGAGCGCGCTTCCGGAGGCCTGCGGCGTCTTCCTCGTCGAGCCGAGCTTCGTGGGCGTACTCTCGGAAGTCGCCGCCGTCGCGGATCTTTGCCGCGCGGCCGACGTCCCTCTCGTGGTCGACGGGGCGTGGGGCGCACATCTCGGATTCCACCCCGAGCTTCCGCCGCACGCGCTTGCGCTCGGCGCGGACGCTGTGGTCACCTCCGCGCACAAGACGCTGACTGCCTTCACCCAGGGCGCCTACCTCTTCGCGCGCGCGGGACGGCTCGACCTGGCCCGGCTCGAGGATGGGTTCCAGGCGCTGAACACGACGAGTCCGTCGGCCGCGATCCTCGCCAGCCTCGACCGCACTCGCCACCTGCTCGCGTGCCGAGCCCGAGAGCTGCTCGGGCGGGCCGTCGGTCTCGCCGCCGGCTTCCGCGAGGCCCTCGCTGAGGTCGACGGGCTCGTCGTCGCGGATTCGGACGACGGCACGAAGCTCGCGCTCGCCCTCGCGGGCACCGGCGCCGACGGCCTCGAGGTCGAGGCCGACCTGTTCGCCGAGGGGATCCGCCTCGAGCTCGCCAGCCGCGACCTGCTCGTCCCGCTCCTCACCATCGCGGACACGGAGGCGAGCGTCGAGAAGCTCGCCGGCGCGCTCGTCCGCTCCCTCGAGCGCCGCCGCGGCGAGCCCCGGAAGCCGGGCGGCGCGACCGCCGTCTGGAGCGTCGAGCCCGAGATCGCCATGATCCCGCGCGAAGCCTTCTTCGCCGCCCGCGAGACCGTGTCGGCCGAGCGCGCCGCCGGCCGGGTGGCAGCCGAGACGGTCGCCCCCTACCCGCCCGGCATCCCGGCCATCGCGCCCGGAGAGATGATCGATCGCGAGCTCCTGGCCGGGCTGCGTGAAGCCGCCGCATACGGGACGCGCCTCGCCTACTGCGCCGACCCGAGCCTTGCCACGCTCCGGGTCGTCTCCCGCTGAGATTTGCTATAAACCGGCTTAGATTTTCTCAGCGACCAACGGAGGAAAGGACGAAATGGCAAAGACCATCGGCATCGACCTCGGCACGACGAACTCCTGCGTCGCCGTGCTGGAAGGCGGCGAGCCGACCGTCATCCCGAACGCCGAGGGCGGGCGTACGACGCCGTCCGTCGTCGCGTTCACGAAGGACGGCCAGCGGCTCGTCGGGGCGCCGGCGAAGCGCCAGTCCGTCACCAACCCGCAGAACACGATCTTCTCCATCAAGCGCTTCATGGGGCGCAAGTACTCGGAGGTCTCCGAGGAGATGAAGATCGTGCCCTACGAGGTCGTCGCGGGCCCCAACGGGGACGCGCGCGTGAAGGCGGAAAACAAGGAGTACGCGCCGCCGGAGATCTCGGCGATGATCCTCCAGAAGCTGAAGGCGGACGCCGAGGCCTACCTCGGTGAGACCGTCACGGACGCGGTCGTCACCGTCCCGGCCTACTTCAACAACGCTCAGCGGGAGGCGACGAAGGACGCGGGCAAGATCGCCGGCCTGAACGTCCTCCGGATCATCAACGAGCCGACCGCGGCCTCGCTCGCCTACGGGCTCGACAAGGAGTCGGACCAGACGATCCTCGTCTTCGACCTCGGCGGCGGCACGTTCGACGTGTCGATCCTCGAGCTCGGCGAGGGAGTCTTCGAGGTGAAGGCCACCAACGGCGACAACCACCTCGGCGGCGACAACTTCGACAAGGCGATCGTCGACTGGATGGTGGCCGAGTTCAAGCGCGAGCAGGGCATCGATCTCGCGCAGGACAAGATGGCCCTTCAGCGCCTCTACGAGGCAGCCGAGAAGGCGAAGATCGAGCTCTCCTCGACCACGTCGACGCAGATCAACCTGCCGTTCATCACCGCGACGCCTGAAGGCCCGAAGCACCTCGATCTCCAGCTCACGCGCGCGAAGCTGAACGAGCTCTCGCACGACCTGCTCGAGCGCGTGGTCGGCCCGACGAAGCAAGCGCTCGCCGACGCCGGTCTCGACGCCGCCAAGATCGAGCACGTGATCCTCGTCGGCGGCATGACGCGCATGCCGGCCGTGCAGGAGAAGGTGAAGGAGCTCGTCGGCAAGGACCCGCACAAGGGCGTGAACCCGGACGAGGTCGTCGCCGTCGGCGCAGCCATCCAGGCGGGCGTCCTCAAGGGCGAGGTCAAGGACGTGCTGCTCCTGGACGTCACGCCCCTCTCCTTGGGCATCGAGACGAAGGGCGGCGTCTTCACGCAGCTGATCGAGCGGAACACGACCATCCCGACGAAGAAGTCCGAGACGTTCACGACCGCCGAGGACAACCAGCCCTCGGTCGAGATCCACGTCCTCCAGGGCGAGTCGGAGATGGCGACGTTCAACAAGACCCTCGGCAAGTTCCAGCTGGTCGGGATCCCGCCGGCGCCCCGCGGCATGCCGCAGGTCGAGGTCGCCTTCGACATCGACGCGAACGGCATCCTCAACGTGTCCGCCAAGGACCTGGGCACGGGCAACCAGCAGCAGATCCGGATCGAGGGCGGCTCCGGCCTCGACGAGCAGGAAGTGGAGCGAATGGTGCACGAGGCCGAGGCCCACGCCGACGAGGCGCGGCGCATGAGGGAGCTGGCCGAGGCGAAGAACCAGGCCGAGACGCTCATCTACTCGACCGAGAAGAGCCTCGGCGAGCACCGCGAGTCGCTCGACGGCGAGACCGTCACGGAGATCGAGTCCCGGCTCGAGGAGCTCCGGGGCGTCCTCGAGGGGGAGGACGTCTCCGCTATCAGGACGAAGAGCGAGGAGCTCATGCAGGCCTCGCACAAGCTCGCCCAGGCCGTGTACGAGAAGGTGCAGGCCGAGCAGGGCGCGGGCGCGACCGCCGGCGACGGAGGAGCCACGAGCGACGAGGAGGTCGTCGAGGAGGCCGACTACGAGGTCATCGACGAAGAGGAAGCGAAGCGCTCGTAGGCGATGACCGAGAAGTCGCCCACGAAGGCCGAGCTCTCCGAGCGGCTCGAGCAGGTCGAAGCCGAGCGGGAAGAGTACCTCGCTGACCTGAAGCGGGTTGCCGCCGAGTTCGAGAACTACCGAAAGCGGGCCGTGCGCGACCAGGAGAGCCTGGTCGCGCGGGCCCACGAGCGGCTGGTCAAGGAGCTCCTGCCCGTGCTCGACGACCTCGAGCGGGCGCTCGAGGCGGCCGCGCAGCACGAGGAGGCGAAGCTCGAGGAGGGCGTCCGCCTCGTCCACCGTGAGCTCAGCGACGCGCTCGCCAAGGAGGGCCTCGTCGAGATCGAGACGAACGGCCGCTTCGATCCGCACGTGCACGAGGCGCTGCTCACGCAGCCCTCGGCAGAGGACGAGGGCTCCATCATCGAGGTGATCCAGAAGGGCTATCGCCTCGGCGACCGCGTCGTGCGGCCGGCGCGGGTGGTGATCTCCCAGGGGGCTTCATCGACGTGAGAGATCTCTACGAGGTGCTCGGCGTCGCCAAGACGGCGTCCGCGGACGAGATCAAGAAGGCGTACCGCAAGCTCGCGCGCAAGTACCACCCGGACACGAATCCCGGAGACACGGAGGCGGAGGAGCGCTTCAAGGAGGTGCAGGGCGCCTACGACGTCCTCTCCGACCCGGAGAAGCGCAAGCAGTACGACCAGGTCGGGCCGCGCATCTTCTCGGGCGCCGGCGCGCCGGGCGGCGGTAACTTCCAGTGGTCGGGCAACGTCGGCGATCTCGGAGACCTGAGCGACCTGCTCGGCGGGCTCTTCGGGCGCACGGGCGGCGCCGGCACGTCCGCGCGCGCACGCCCGCGCGGGCAGCGGGGCGTGGACGTGGAGGTGGCGATCAACGTCTCCTTCGAGGACTCGCTCGAGGGCCTGACGACGAGGATCCCGGTCGAGCTCGAGACGACGTGCTCGGCCTGCAACGGCTCGGGCGCCGAGCCGGGGACGAGTCCGACGATCTGCCCCGAGTGCCGCGGCCGCGGCGTCACGGCCGAGGACGAGGGCTTTTTCGCCTTCTCGCGCCCTTGCCCGCGCTGCGGCGGGAACGGCACGGTCGTCGAGAAGCCGTGCCGGCAGTGCGGCGGCTCCGGGCGGCAGCGGCGGACGAAGCGCTACACGGTCAAGATTCCGGCCGGCGTCAAGGACGGCACGCAGATCCGGCTCAAGGGCAAGGGCGAGGCGGGTTTCGGCGGCGGCCCGCCCGGCGACCTCATTGTGACCACGCGCGTGGCGCGCTCGCCCCTCTTCGAGCGGAAGGGCGCCGACCTCGTCATCGAGGTGCCTGTCACGTACGCGGAGGCCGCGCTCGGAGCCGAGGTGGAGGTGCCGACCCCGGAGGGCCGGCGCATCTCGCTCAAGGTCCCTGCGGGCTCGCAGGACGGAAAGCTCCTCCGCGTGCGCGGCCAGGGTGCGCCGAAGCTGAACGGCGGCGGGAAGGGCGACCTCCTCGCGCGCCTACGCATCGCCGTGCCGTCGAAGCCGACGAAGGCGGAGCGCGAGGCCCTCGAGGCGCTTCAGAAAGCGTCTACCCGCGACGTGCGCGAAGGGCTGCGGACGTGATGGACGACCGGCCGCGCTACATGATCTCCGTCGCGGCCGAGCTGGTCGGGATGCATCCTCAGACCCTTCGGATCTACGAGGCGAAGGGCCTCGTCCGGCCCAGGCGCACCCCCGGCAACACCCGCCTCTACTCGGAGGCCGATCTCGAGCGCCTCCGCCTCATCCAGCGGCTCACGACCGAGCTCGGCCTCAACCTGGCCGGCGTCGAGACCGTGATGCGGCTCGAGGACGAGCTCAAGCGCCTGCGCGCCCGGCTCGACCGGCTCGAGCGCGAGACGCGCGAGCAGATCCGCGAGGTGCACAGGCAGTACAAGCGGGAGATCGTTCTCTACCGCGACGCCACCGAAACCCACCCCCAACGGCGAAGGGCGAGATGGACTTCAACAGGCTGACGATCAAGTCGCAGGAGGCCGTGGGCGCGGCGCAGGAGCTCGCGCGCCGCTCCGGGAATCCGGAGATCTATCCCGAGCACCTGCTCCTCGCGCTCCTCGACCAGGAGCTTCCGCGGCAGCTGGTCTCCTCGGCGCAGACCCTCCGCGCAGAGGCCGAAGCGCGTCTCGCGGCCAAGCCGGCCGTCGCTGGAGCGGCCCAGCAGCCCCGCGTCTCGACGGCGTTCTCCGAGGCGCTCGACCGCGCGTTCGACGAGGCGCGCGCGCTCGACGACGAGTACGTGTCCGTGGAGCACCTCCTCCTCGCGCTCGACGTCGTCCCGCGCGACGAGCTGCTCGCGCGAATCAAGGAGGTCCGAGGCTCTCAGCGAGTCACCTCCCAGGATCCCGAGGGAACCTACCAGGCGCTGGAGAAGTTCGGCCGCGACCTCACCGAGCTCGCGGAGAACGGGAAACTCGACCCCGTCATCGGCCGCGACGAGGAGATCCGCCGCGTCATCCAGGTGCTCTCGCGCCGCACGAAGAACAACCCCGTCCTGATCGGAGATCCGGGCGTGGGCAAGACGGCCATCGCCGAAGGGCTCGCCCAGCGGATCGTCGCCGGCGACGTCCCGGAGGGCCTCAAGGGGAAGCGCGTCTGGGCGCTCGACATCGGCGCGCTCCTCGCCGGCTCCAAGTACCGCGGGGAGTTCGAGGAGCGGCTCAAGGCGGTGCTGAACGAGATCAAGGAGTCCGAGGGGGAGATCGTCCTCTTCATCGACGAGCTGCACACGATCGTGGGCGCCGGTGCTGCCGAAGGCGCCGTCGACGCCGCCAACATGCTGAAGCCGATGCTCGCGCGCGGCGAGCTGCGCGCCGTCGGCGCGACGACGCTCGACGAGTACCGCAAGCAGATCGAGAAGGACGCCGCCCTCGAGCGCCGTTTCCAGCCCATCTTCGTCGGCGAGCCGAGCGTGGGCGACACGATCGCCATCCTGCGCGGCCTCAAGGAACGCTACGAGGCCCACCACGGCGTCCGCATCCGCGACGCCGCCCTCGTCGCCGCGGCCGTCCTCTCCGACCGCTACATCTCCGACCGCTTCCTTCCCGACAAGGCCATCGACCTCGTGGACGAGGCCGCTTCGCGCCTGCGCATGGAGATCGACTCCTCGCCGCTCGAGCTGGACGAGGCCGAGCGCCGCGTCCGCCAGCTGGAGATCGAGCTCGCCGCCATGGGCAAGGAGTCGGAGGAGGTGCGCGAGCCGGTCGAGCGAGAACTCGCCGACGCGAAGGCGCAGCGGGACGAGCTCGCCGCGCGCTGGGCGAAGGAGAAGGAGGCGCTCGAGCGGGTCAAGGAGGTGACGCGGAAGATCGACGAGCTGCGCATGGAGGCCGAGCGCGCGGAGCGCGCGGGCGAGCTGCAGCGGGTCGCCGAGATCCGCTACGGCGAGCTGCCCGCGCTCGAACAGGAGCTCGCCGAGCGGGAGGAGGCCGAGTTCGAGCCGATGGTTAAGGAGGAAGTGGACGAGGACGACGTCGCCCTGGTTGTCTCCCGCTGGACCGGGGTGCCCGTCTCGCGGCTCCTGGAGGGCGAGACGGAGAAGCTGATCCACATGGAGGAACGGCTCCATCGTCGCGTCGTCGGCCAGGAAGAGGCTGTCGAGGCGGTGGCGAACGCGCTTCGGCGCGCGCGCACAGGCCTCCAGGACCCGAACCGCCCAATTGGTTCCTTCGTCTTCCTCGGCCCCACGGGGGTGGGGAAGACCGAGCTTGCCCGCGCCCTCGCCGAGTTCATGTTCGACGACGAGCGAGCCATGGTGCGCCTCGACATGTCCGAGTACCAAGAGCGGCACACGGTCGCCCGCCTCCTCGGCGCGCCGCCCGGTTACGTCGGCTACGAGGAGGGCGGCCAGCTCACCGAAGCAGTGCGGCGGCGCCCTTACTCGGTGATCCTCCTCGACGAGATCGAGAAGGCGCACAACGAGGTCTTTGACGTCCTCCTGCAGATTCTCGACGACGGGCGCCTGACCGACGGTCACGGGCGGACGGTCGACTTCCGCAACACGGTCGTGATCATGACCTCCAACCTTCGCTCGGCCGACGCGATGCGCGAGTTCTTCCGGCCGGAGTTCCTGAACCGGATCGACGAGGTCGTCGAGTTCGAGCCCCTGACGCGCGAGCAGCTCGGCGAGATCGTCGAGTTCCAGCTCCAGCGCCTGCGAGCGCGGCTCGCTGAGCGCGGCCTCGCCATCGAGCTGACGGAGGCGGCGAAGGAGCACGTCGCCGAGGCAGGCTGGGACCCGACCTACGGCGCGCGGCCGCTCAAGCGCGCTCTTCAGCGGCTGGTCGAGAACCCGCTCGCGCTCCAGCTCCTGGAGGGCGGCTTCGGCGAAGGCGACACCGTGCGGCTCGACGTCCGCGACGGCGAGCTCACGTTCGAGAAGGCTCCTGCGGCCGAGCCGGCGGCCGCGTAGCTACTCGACGTCGTCGAAGAACTCCGCCTCGCTGGCGATCGCGGGCGCGCCGTAGATGAAGAGGACGAGGTCCTCCGACCCCGCGTTGCGGAGCTGCAGGATCGTCCCGCGCTCGACGACGAGGACGCCGCCGCGCGGAACCCGGTGTCGCTCCGGCGGCTCCCCGAGGTCGACCGTGAGCGTCCCGTCGAGGACGACGAAGACCTCCTCCTGAGCCAGGTCGCGATGCCGCCTCCCGCGCGCTCCCGGCGGGTAGCGCCAGACGTTGGCCCGCGATTGGCTGAGCGCGTCGGAGAGTCGCGCGATCGTGCGCGAGTCGTCCTCCGCACGAGGCACGAACTCGAGCTCCTCCGGCTGGAAGATGGTGTGCCCCACGGGAGCCAGCCTACTCGACGCGGCGAACGTCCACAGCTCGGCCTAATGTTCCGCGGTGTCGCCTCCGCCCAGCCGACCGCTCGCCCTCGGGGAGGTCTTCGCCGAGACGATCCACCGCTACGGAGAGCGCCTCTGGGCGGCGCTTGCCCTCGGCGCCGTGTACTCCGTCGCCCTCGCGGCGGCCGCGCTCGTTCACCCCGCCCTCTACTTCGTCGCCGCGGCGGTCATGCTGGTCGCCGCCTACGGCGTGGCGACCAGGCTCGTGACGGGCGACTCCTTTGCAGAAGCGTGGGCGCAGGTGGCGGTTCGCATTCCGGTCCTGGGCGTCCTCGCGCTCGTCGTCGGGCTGCCTTTCGCCCTGGCCGGCTCCTATCTTCTGCTCCTGATCTTCGGAGCGTTCTGGCTCGGCCTCACCGGGTTCGCCGTCCCCGTCGCGGTCGTCGAGGCTCCGGAGGGCGAGCGCGGCTGGCTTCCGACGGTCTCCTACGCGCTCGAGCGCACGCTCGCGCTCGCGCGCGCCGAGTACCTCCACGCCGTGGGGGTCGCCGCGGCCCTCCTGCTCGTCAACGTCCTCTTCGGGGTCCTCCTTCAGATTGCGCTCGTCGGCTTCGCCGACAACACCGCCCGCGCGGGAAGCGTGATCGCGCAGTGCGTGCTGGCGCCCTTCTTCTTCCTCGGCCTGAGCGTCCTCTACTTCGACCAGCGGGCACGTGTCGTCACAGCCGCTGCAGGTGCGTCTCCCGGAAACGGTCGGGGTACTTGAGCCCGTAGCCGAGCAGGCGGTCGATGCCGATGTGGGCGAGCCAGATCAGCGCGAGCTGCACGGCGAGATCTGCGTCGGAGAGGACGCCCGCCACGCCGAGGACGATCGGGCCCAGGGTCGTGTGACTCGCGTTGTAGGCGGCCGCGCCGGCCCGCGGCCCGACCAGGTAGCCGAGGAACGCGACATCCGGAGCGAGCGCGAGCACGAGGAGCAGGACGACGCCGAAGTCCTCTCGTGCGTAGAGGACGAGCGCCCCGGCGGCGAGAGCGGCGCCTTCCGCTCGGAGGAGGATCCGCGGCATAGGAGCGATATTCTCGCGTAGCGACCCCGAGCGAGGAGCGAGAGGACATGCCCAAGTACCTGATGCTGTCGACGCTGAGCGAGCAGGGCCTGCAGACACTGCGCGCGAACCCCGAGCGCGTCCGCGAGGTGAACAAGGACGTGGAGGAGCTGGGCGCGAAGGTGGTCCACCAGTGGTTTCTCCTGGGGCCCCACGACTTCGTCAACATCGTCGAGGCGCCGAACGCGTCCACCATCGCCAAGCTCTCCGTCGCCCTGGGCGCCCGCGGGAGCGTGAACACGCAGTCCTACGAGATGCTCGAGGTCGACGACCTGCTCGACCTCCTCAGCGAGTAGGAGCTCCATGCAGGAGCCGCCGCGGCTGCCCGACTGGCTGGCCGCCGAGGTGGCGGCCTGGCCCCAGGATGCCTGGGGCGCTCACCAGACACGCCTGCTGCTCCGGGACGGGAGCCTCGTCGAGCCGGTGGCCATCCTCCCGAGCGGAGACATCGTCGGCTGGGCGTCCGCCGGCGACGTGCCCTTCGCGGCCGAGGACATCGTGGCGATCGAGCGGCTCGACGAGTAGCCGAGGCTAGTCGCCGAGCGTGAAGACGTAATCTCGGTCGGCCGCGCCGACGTGGCAGCCGTAGCAGACCGCGCCCTCGGCCTGGAGGCCGTAGCGGGCGTTCGCCGCCTCGCGCGTGTACTCGACGAAGACCCAGTCGTTGTGCGCGGGGTCGGCGCCCCTCTCCTTGCGCATGATCGCGATGAGGCCGATGAAGTCGGCGCCCGGGCGCGTGGCCTCCTTGACGACGACGGTGCCGTTCGGGAAGCGCCCGTTCCCGCCCACGCGCTTGGAGGCGAAGACGTTCTTCGTGCCGCTGTGCGGGTCGGAGTCCCGCGGCGGGATGGGCTGAGCGTTCAGCTTGATCCAGCCCCGGTAGCCGGCCACGAACCGAGGGACGCCGGGCGGCGCCTTCGGCCTGGGCGGAGGCGGGGCGGCCTCGGTGGTCGTCTCCCCGGTCGTCGCCTCCTCGGTGGCCGTCTCGTCCGTCGTGGTCGCCTGCTCCTGCGTGGTCGTGCCGGGAGCTGCCGCCGGGGCCCGCTCGGACTCGGACGAGCCGCCGCACGCGGCCACGATCGCGGCGAGGGCGACCGGGACGAGCAGCCGGCGCATGCGTCGAAGATAGCGCGCTCGGGTTACGGCGTCCTTAACTCAGTCCAGGCGCGAGTAGGCGACCGCGATCTCGGCGGCGAGCGCGGCGTTCTCGACGACGATCGCCTTGTTCGCCTCGCGGGTGCGCCCGTCGCTCGCCTCGTGCAGGTAGGCGAGGACGTACGGGGTCACCTCCTGGCCGGAGACGCCCTGCCGCTCCGCCTCGGCGAGCGCCTCGTCGATCAGGGGCTCGACGTCGAGGCTCTCGTCCGGCGGCCGGGCGACGAGGAGGGCGGAGTGGCGCCCCAGCCGCCAGTGGAACTGCGCGATCGTCGCGACCTCCTCGACGGTCTGGACGCGCGCGGAGACGGGTGGGCCTCCGTCGCGACGGTAGAAGAGCGGCATCGTGTCGGTCCGCCAGCCGAGCACCGGGGCGCCGATCGTCTCGAGGAGCTCGGCCGTCGCCTCCACGTCGAGGAGCGACTTCGCGCCCGACGCGACCACGAGCGCCTCCGTGCGGGCGAGCTCGCCCAGGTCGGCCGAGATGTCCAGCCGGGAGGCGTAGCCGCGGTGGACGCCGCCGAGCCCGCCGGTCCCGAGGAAGCCGATTCCGACGGCGCGGCAGACCGCGAGCGTCGCGCCGGCCGTCGTCGCCCCGAGAGCCCCCTGCGTTGCGCAGGCGGCCAGGTCGCGCGGTCCCACCTTGCGTGCGTCGGGCGAGTCGCCGAATCGTGCCAGCTGATCCTCGGAGAGCCCGACCTGGATGACGCCGTCGATCACGCCGATCGTCGCGGGCACGGCCCAGGCGACCCGCACCCGCCGCTCCGCCTCGGCGCCCACCTCGGCGCCCTCGCCCAGGGGGAACCCGTGCGACACGAGCGTCGTCTCGAGCGCCACCACCGGGCGCCGCGCCTCCAGGGCGGCGCGAACCTCCGGGTGCAGGCGGATCAGCTCGGCAGGCACGACATCGCTCCCATGTGCGAGACGCAGCGGGCAGCGGCGTCGAGCGCGAGCTCGGACCCGCCGAGGAGGAACCCGGCGGCGAACGCGTCCCCGGCGCCGGTGGTGTCCACGACGTCCGCCGGCCGGGCTGGATAGTTCTCCTCGCTTCCCCCACGGAGGACGGTGCACCCCCCGGCGCCACGCTTGACGACCACCGTCTCGGCCTCGAGCGCGCCGACGAGCTCGGCCTCGTCCTGGTTGGCGAAGACGACATCGGGGCCGACCTCGGAGAGGAGGGCTCGGAAGGCGTCCACGCCCGCCGCCTCGAGCGCGGCAGTCGAGGAGAGGTCGACGCTGACGCGCGGAGCGAGCGCGGCGGCAGCGAGCGCCGTCTCCCGGAGCGGCGTCGAGACGAGGCTGTAGGCGGGGAGGTGCAGGCGTTCGCTGCCGGCGATCCAGCTCTCGTCGAGCTCGTCGGGGCGGAACGCCACCGAGACGCCGCGATCCGTCAACATCGTCCGCGAGCCGTCCATTCCGGCCAGCGAGACGACGGTGCCCGTTCCCGCCTCCTCCTCGGGCCCGGCGAGGCCGACGCCCCGGCCGCGGAGGTCCTCCGCGAGCAGGCGTCCGGCCGGGTCGCGCGCGCGCTTGCCAACGAAGCGCGCGTGGCCGCCCAGCTCGACGACCCACGCCGCCACGTTCGCCGCCTGGCCACCGGCTCCCACGCGCGTGCGCCCATAGGTGTCCGTATCTTCCGTGATCGGGCCGTCCAGGCGCACGATCACGTCGAGGAGCAGATCGCCGAGCGTGCAGATCACGCGCAGGAACATACAATCGGGCCCATGGACGGCGAGGGTGGCAAACGGCTCCGCTCCTTCCTCCTGGGCGGCCTCGTCGGCAGCGCGGCCGGGCTCGCGGCGGCCGGCCGCATGAAGGTGAAGCAGCGCCCGCGCACGCGCGAGACGCCGGCCGGGCTCGCCGCCTTCGAGCAGGCCCCCTGCTACGAGGAGCTCGTCGAGCGCGAAGCCCGAGAAGGCCGGACGGTCTAGTCCTTCGCCTCGAGCAGCTCGAGCGCGGTCTCGGCGGTCGAGTAGTTCAGGCCCGCGTCGAGGATCCCGAGCTCCTCGCCGAGGCTCTCCACCTCGAGCGTGGCCCGGAAGAACTCCTCGATCTGCCCGGTGGGCTCGCGGGTGCGGACGACGAGGAAGGGCCCGAAGGCGCGTGCTTCGAAGCCGTTCCCGGGCACGCGCTCGGGGATCGAGAGCGGCGCCTCCGACGGGTCGAAGGCATCGCTCGCGTCGAGCACCCAGACACCCCGGCCGAGCGGCTCCCCTGCGTCACGGAGCATCTCGACCGCGAGCTCTGGGTCCGCCCGTGGCACGAACAGCGTGCCGAACGGCGCACCCTCCGTGCGCGCGTCGAGGTAGGTCGGCTCGTAGCCGAAGAGGACGTCGTCCCGGCGTCCGGTCGCCGCGAGCCAGTCGGCTGCCGCCGAGCGCCCCTCCGCCCGCGCCTCCGGCTCGCCCGCGTAGAGCCAGGGCGTCTTCTCCCAGCCCCAGGCGAGCTGGAGGGCGATGAGCGCCGCGAGGCCGAGCCCCAGCGCGAGCGGCGCCAGGCGCCCGGCGTGGCGGGCCACCTCGAGGAGGCTGGCCGCGAGCGCCATGGCGAAGAACGGGAGCACGAAGAGGAGATGACGCGTCTCGGGCACGAGCCCGGAGCCCGCGCGGGTCACCATCAGGGCCAGCGCCGGAACGACCACGATCGCGCCCGCGAAGAGTGCCGCGTCCGGCCTCCGGCGGGCCAAAACGACGAGACCGGCGAGCGCCACGAGCGCGACGGGGATCGCCGCGGCCGGCCACCCGGCCGTGAAGTCCCCGAGAACCTCCCAGAGGTAGGCGAGGACGTCGAGCGGGGAGCCGAGCTCCGATGCAGTGCCCGGGCCGACGCCGACCTCGAAGCGCGAGGCGAGGTGCGAGTACGTGATCCAGAGCGGCGTAGCCAGCACGAGCACCGCGGCGGCGGCCGCCCCCGGGCGGCGCAGCGAGGTGCGACCACGAAGACGGAGGAGCCCGACGAAGACGCCCTGGGCGAGCAGCATGAGCGCGCCGTACGGCTGGGTGGCGAGCACGGCGAGCGCCGCGGCGGCCCAGGCGACCCAGCGCGACCCGCTCCCGCGCTCGAGCGCGCGCAGGAGCAGCAGGCAGGAGAGCGCGCTCAGGAAGAGGAAGAGCCCGTACATGCGGCCGTAGATGCCGTGGAAGAGGAACGTCCAGCTCGCCGCGGAGAGGAGCGCGGCCAGGAGCGCGGTCCGGCGGCCGGCGAGGCGCGCGACGAGGGCGGCCAGGACCGGGATGCTCGCCACGGCGAAGATGGCCGAGACGAGTCGGAGCGCGACCAGGCTCTCGTCGAAGCTCAGGGAGATATGCGCCAGGAGGTAGTGCAGGGGCGCGCCGCCGCGCTCGAAGACGGACTCGAGCAGGTCCGGAAGCGGTCGCCGGGCGACGAAGAAGACGAGCGTCTCGTCCTCGTGGGGCGGCCAGGCGGTAAGGCGGAGCCCGAGGAAGAGCCCCACGGCGGCCGTGAGCGCGCCGATTCCCAGGCGATAGCTGTCCTGCACCCAGGCGAGCGGTCCCCTTCTTGGCACTCGTCTGTCGCGAGTGCCGGGAGCAGCCGTGTCCCCTGCTAGCATCTCTCCCTGCAAACGCGGCCTTTCCTCCCGATGCCGATCTACGAGTACCGCTGCCCTCAGGGCCACACGTTCGAGCTTTTTCAGCGGATGTCCGATCCGCCCGCGTCAGACTGCCAGATCTGCGGCGAGAGCCCCGTCGTCAAGGTTCTCTACCCGGCCGCGATTCACTTCAAGGGCTCGGGCTTCTACTCGACCGACTACGGGCGCGGGAACCGGCGTCGCGAGGGGGGCAAGGACGGCGAGGCGCCCTCGCCGGGCGAGGGCGAGAAGAAGAAGCCGGAGACGAGCGAGAAGAAGGCCGCGGCCGAGTCCTGAGGCGCCGGAGCTAGCCGACACGGCAGCCGGGGCCGAGCGGCCCAGAGCCGGGGGGCGGAGGTTGCGGGGCGGTCTCGCCGGTCACCATTCCGATCACGGCCCTGTTCTCCTCGCCTCCGAGGATGAAGGACTGCCCGTCGAGGTTTGCGATCGTGCCGCCGAGCTGGCAGTTGATCGTCTCGCTCTCCGGGGTGCGGCTCTTCACCCAGCCGAGCTGGATGAGCTCGTTCGCGGAGAGGTCGGTGGCGAGCGGCGCCACGAGCTCGTCGCCGATGAAGGGGAGACGGACGAAGGTCCCGAAGCTCGTGATCTCGTCGGCCGTGGCCGAGAGCACCTGCCGCTGACGCTGCCCGCGCGCGATGTCGTTGTCGGCGGGGTCGAGCTGGTTCTGCCGGATGCGCGCGTAGATGAGCGCCCGCTGGCCGTTCATCTCCTGCTCGCCGCGCTTGAAGCGGTAGCCCTTGAAGCGGTCGCACCGGGCCTCCGTGGCGAACGGGCAGGAGAAGGGGTTGGAGAGGATCCTCTTCGGCACGTCGATCGTGACGCCCCCCAGGCCGTCGATCACTTCCTTGAAGTCGGCGAAGTTCATGACGACCACGTGGTTGATCGGCAGCCCCTCGCCGACCAAGCCTTGCACCGTGTTGACGGCTAGAGTGGAGCCACCGTATGCGTAGGCGGCGTTGACCTTGTCGACGCCGCGGTTGGGGATCTCGACGCGCAGGTCGCGCGGGATCGAGAGGAGCGCGATCCGGTTCTCGTCCGGATCCGTGCGGACGAGCACGATCGCGTCGCTGCGAAACGGTCCCTCGCGCCCTTCTCCCTCGTCCGTCCCCAGCACGAGGATCGTGCTCGGGTTGGAGAGCAGCGAGCCCTCCTGCGGAGCCAGCACGCGCTCGGTGCGAGGGTCGAGACGGTCGTTCGCCTCCTGGACGCCGCTGCGGAAGGCGAGGTAGCCCAGCACCGCCCAGACGACAACGAGCAGGATCGCCACGAGGACGAGGACGAGGCCGATCCTGAGCCAGCGGCGCCCGCGCCGGCGCGGCTTGGAGGGGCCCTTCCCGCCGTACGGGTCCTCGCCGTCGCCGCCGCGACGCGGCCGACTCTTCGACGGCTCATGGCGGACGGGGCCCTTGGCGCGCCCGCCCCGGTAGACGCGGTACGGCTTGTCCTTGGAGGCCACAGCGACCGACTATCGTAGCCGCACGCCATGAGCTCCCAGCGCGTCATCGCGGTCGACCTGGGCGGCACGAAGCTGCTCGCGGGGCTCGTCGATCGCGAGGGCGTGGCGCTCCGGCGCACCGTCCGTCCGACGGATCTCTCCGGCGAGGACGCCCTTCTCGATCAGATCGAGCAGGCGATCGGAGAGGTCGGAAGCGACGGCTTCGGCGCCCTGGGCGTGGGTATCCCGTCGACGATCGACCAGCGGACGGGCCGGGCGGTCTCGTCCGTCAACATCCCCCTCGCAGGCGTCGATCTCCGCGAGCAGCTTCACCGCCGATTCGGCGTGCCGGTGATGATCGAGAACGACGCGAACGCGGCTGCGCTCGCGGAGCACCGCCTCGGTGCGGGGCGCGGGACGAGGCACATGGTCATGCTCACCCTCGGCACCGGCGTCGGCGGCGGGCTGATCCTCGACGGGCGCCTCTATCGCGGCGCGGTCGGGGCGGCGGGGGAGCTCGGGCACATCACGATCGACGTCGACGGGCCGCCGTGCCAGGGCGCCTGCCCCGGTCGCGGACACCTGGAGGCTCTCGCGTCCGGGACGGCCGCAGACGTGCTCGTGGAGCGGCTCGCGCGGGAGCGTCCGGACGGGGACCTGGGTCGGGCGGCCTCCGCCGGTCGCCCTGTGGATGCGCGCCTCGCCGTCGAGCTCGCCGCAGAGGGGCCCGGCGACGCGCGCGAGGCGCTCGAGCAGGTCGGTCTCCTCCTCGGTGCGGGCATCGCGAGCTACGTCAACGTCTTCAACCCCGAGCTGGTCGTCCTCGGGGGCGGGTTCGCCCGCGCGGGAGATCTGCTCTTCGAGCCGGCGCGGCGCGTCGTGGCGGAACGTGCCCTCACCCCCGCGCGGGACCTGGTTCGCATCGTCCCCGCCCTGCTGGGCGTGGAGGCCGGCCTGATCGGCGCGGGGCTCGTCGGGTTCGAGGCCCTGGACGGCGGCTGATGCTCCGGCCTGCCTGATGCCGCTCGTCGTCTGCCCGACGCCCATCGGCAACCTCGAGGACGTCACGCTTCGCGTGCTCCGCGAGCTCGCCGAGGCGGACATCGTCCTCTGCGAGGACACCCGCCGGACCGGCGTCCTCCTCGGACGCCACGGCGTCGAGGCGCGGCTTCTCTCCTTCCATCGCCACAACGAGGCGGAACGGACGGCCGAGGTTCTGCCCCGGCTCGAGGAGGGCGCCCGCATCGCGCTCGCGAGCGACGCCGGGCTTCCGGGCGTGAACGACCCTGGTGCGGGCCTCGTACGCACGACGCTCGAGCGGGGCCTGCCCGTCACGGTGCTGCCGGGGCCTTCGGCGGTCGAGACCGCCCTCGTGGCCAGCGGCCTCGTCGGAGAGCGCTACACGTTCCTCGGCTACCTGCCGCGCGGGGAGGCCGAGCGGGGGCGCCTGTGGGAGGAGCTGGCAGGGTGGGAGTGGCCCGCCGTCGCGTTCGAGTCGCCTCGGCGGCTTCCCGGCAGCCTGGCGGGGCTCGCGGCGGCCCACCCGGAGCGCCCGGTCGCCGTCTGCCGGGAGCTGACGAAGCGCTTCGAGGAGGTGGTGCGCGGTCCTGCGCGCGAGGTGGCCGAGCGCTTCCGCGACGCTCCGAAGGGCGAGGTGACCCTCGTGATCGGGGCGGGTCGGCCTTCCCCTTCCCGGGCGGAGGAGGTCGAGGCCCTTGCAGCCGTGGCCGAGCTCGTCGACGCGGGGATCCCTCGCCGCCGCGCGACCGAGGTCGTCGCCCGCCTCACGGGGCTCCCTCGCAACCGGCTCTACCGCGACTCGCTGTCGTGAGGCTTCCGGCTCGCTCTCGACACACTCTCGTTCCTCTTCGGCGGTGAGAGCGACGGTCGAGCCTGCTACGGTCGACTGAGTTCACGCAGACAACCCAGGAGGCGGGCAATGAAGCGTCTGGTCGCCCTGCTTCCGGTCCTGATAGCGCTCCAGGTAGGCGTGCAGCCCGCACTCGCCTGGACCTGGCCCGTCGACGGGCCGGTGCTACGACCCTTCGTCCTCGGAGACGACCCGTACGCGGCGGGACAGCACCGCGGCATCGACGTCGGAGCCTCGGCCGGCGCGCCCGTTCGCGCGCCGGCGGCAGGCGCCGTCACGTTCGCGGGCACGGTCCCCGGCGGCGGCCGAACCGTCACGATCCAGACTCCCGGAGGCTACTCCGTGACGCTCGTCCACCTCGGCTCCATCGGGGTCGCGCGCGGCGCGGCCGTGGCCGAAGGCTCCTCGGTCGGCACCGTCGGTCCGAGCGGCGAGCCGGAGCTGGCCGGGCCCTATGTCCACCTGGGCGTCCGCAGGACGGCGGACGAGCACGGCTACGTCGATCCGCTCGCGCTTCTACCGCCCGTGGCGAGCGATCCGCCTCCGGAGGCCGAGCCTCCCGTCCTGGATGACGCTCCCGACGATCCCGCGGAGGCCGCGGCTCCGGCTGCCGGCCCTCGCGCTTCGGAGGAGCCGGAGAACACCGCGGAGGGGGGACGCGCGGGCTCGGAGGCGCCGGCCGGGAAGGCCGAGGAGGAGGCCGGTCGCGCCCGAGCCTCGGCGCCCGCGGTTCCCGATCGAGCTCAGGGACGATCCGCGCGTCCCGCCCGCGCCGGGCTTCGGGCGCGTCTTCCCGCCGACGGCGCCGAGCCGAAGGCGGCCCGCCGCCCGCTCCCGGAGGAGCCCGCGCTCCCGGCGCGCACGCGGGTGGCCTCCTTCGAGGTCGTCGGCCCACCCGTGAGCGGTTCCCGGCGAGTCGAAGCCCCGGACCGCGGAAGGTCGTCCCGAACGGTAGTCACGGCGGGGGCCGGCGCAGTCCTCGCCGCGCTCTTGCTGGCCGGGGGCCTTCGCCTAGGGGTGCGCCGACGCCAGCTCCGCGATGCAGTCGCGGCAGATCGCCCGTCCCCGGTGCTCCTCCACCAGGTCGGACTTGCCGCAGAAGACGCAGGCGGACTTCGGTCGGCTCAGGAGGATCGTCTCGTCCTTGACGGAGATCTCGAGCTGATCCTTCTCGGCCAGCCCGAACCGCTTGCGGATCTCGATCGGGATGACGATCCGGCCGAGCTCGTCGATGTGGCGGATGATGCCCGTCCTCTTCACTCCCCGGGTGGAGCGCAGCCGTGCGCTCATGGCAACCGCTTTCTTCGCTCTCCTCTTAGCCGGGCCCCAAGTGCGCGCAGGCCGATGACCCCCCACCGCTGTTCACCACTCGATTCCCGCTGCATTCCATTCCAAACCGCGGCAGGCAGGAGCCGCGCGAGGTCGTCCGTATGATGGGCGCGAATGAGCTTCTACGTCACTACGCCCATCTACTACGTCAACGCGACGCCGCACATCGGGCACGCGTACACGACGATTGCGGCGGACATCCTCGCGCGCCATCATCGTCAGCGCCAGGAAGAGACGTTCTTCCTGACCGGGACCGACGAGCACGGCTCGAACATCCCGCGCGTCGCGGCCGAGGCGGGGCTCGAGCTGCGGGCGTTCGTCGACGGCAACGCGGCCGCTTTCCAGGAGATGACGCGCCGCGTGAACGCGTCGAACGACTTCTTCGTCCGAACGACGGACGAGCGGCACAAGGCACTCGTCCAGGAATTCATCCAGAGGATTCACGACGCGGGCGAGATCTACGAGGACGTCTACGCCGGGCTCTACTGCACTCGGTGCGAAGCTTTCTACACCGAGGCGGAGCTCGTCGACGGGCTCTGCCCGCAGCACGGCATTCCGCCCGAGTTCGTCGAGGAGAAGAATTACTTCTTCCGCCTCGCGAGCTACACCGACCGGCTCCTGCAGCTCTACGACGAGCGCCCCGACTTCGTCCTCCCGGCATTCCGCTACAACGAGGCGCGGCGATTCATCGAGCTTGGGCTCGACGACATCAGCGTCAGCCGGGCGACACAGCGCTGGGGCGTTCCGGTCCCCTGGGACCCGGACCAGGTCGTGTACGTCTGGGTCGACGCCTTGATCAACTACT
>DASQWP010000322.1:0-34225 GCA_035640195.1 Gaiellaceae bacterium
CTCCCGGGAGTCGAAGGCTCTGGGTCGCCCCTCATGGTCGGAAAGCTGGCGTGCGATATCGGGCGGGACGCGCATGGCCGGGTCGATCAAGACCGCGCGTTCGACGAGAGCCGGTCGGCGGGCAGCGACCTCCATCGTCAGTCGTCCGCCGAAGCTGTGGCCGATCCAGGCGGCAGCCTCGGGGAAGGTCTCGAGGAGGTCGCCGACGTGCGCGGCGAACGTCCAGGGCTCTTCCCAGCCGGAGCGCCCGTGGCCGCGAAGGTCGGGGGCGAGCACGCGGTAGGCGGTGAGGCGCTCCTCGGCGAGCTTGCGAAAGCGGCGCCCGTGGCCGGTGATTCCGTGCAGGCAGACGACGACGGGGGCATCCGGCTCGCCCCATTCGTGGACGTGCAGCCGCACTAGACGTTGTTCTCGAGGGCGTCCACGAGCGGCGGCAGGGTCTCTCGCCAGTCGCCCACGAGGCCGATGTCGGCGCCCTTGAAGATGGGCGCTCGCTCGTTCGAGTTGAGGGCGACGATCACGCCCGCCTTGACGGAGCCGACGAGATGCTCGAAGGCGCCGCGGACGCCGACGGCGAGGTAGAGACGCGGCGCCACGGCCCGTCCGGTGAGGCCGATCTGACGGTTCTTGGGAAGCCAGCCTGCGTCCGCCACACCTCGGCTGGCGCCGACGGCTGCGCCGAGGCGCCTCGCATGGCTCTCGATCTCGGGAAGCGCCTCCGGGCCTCCGATCCCCTTCCCGGCGCAGACAACGACGGAGGCGGCGTCGAGCTCGTACCCCGCCGTGTCCGGCTCGCGGCGGCGCTCGAGCAAGCGTGCGAGCGGCTCCGGGAGGCCGTCGAGGGGGAAGTCGACCCGCTCGGCCTCGGCGTTGTCGCGCGGCTCGACCGGCGCGAACATCCCAGCGCGGACGGTCGCGAGCTGGGGGGTCGTGGAGCCCATGATCACCGAGACGATGTTCCCTCCGTACGCGGGCTTGTACTGGATCAGGCGTCCGGCCTTGTCGATCGCGAGGTCGACGCAGTCGCCCGTCATGCCGAGCTCGAGCTCGCCGGCGACCCGGGGGCCGTAGTCGCGGCCCATCGCGGTCGAGGGGATGAGGAGGGCGTGCGGTCGCTCGCTCTCGACGAAGGCGCGGAGAGCGGCTGCGTAGACGTCCGTGTGGTACTCGGCGTCCACAGGGAGCACCACCACGCGCTCGGCGCCGTGGCGCACCGTCTCCTCCACGCCTTCCGTTCCGAGGATCACGGCGCAGTTGCGCCCGCCGAGCTTCCCCGCCAGGTCGCGACCCTTGCCGAGGAGCTCGAGGGAGACGCGGCGGGGTCGACGCTCGACGAGCTCGACGACCGTCCAGCAGTCGTACGCCTTGCCCGGCTTCTCGCCGAGGCGCGGGGGCTTCTCCCAGGGAGAGGTCGGCGGCCCGCCGGCCTCGGCCAGGAGCGCCAGGACGCGCTCGGCGGCGGCCGCGGGAGTTGAGGCGACCTCGCCACGGCGCTCGGGCGTGACGTCCTTGACCGCGAGCACGCGGGTGGGCGAGCCCGTCTGACCGAAACGCGTGTCGTACTCGGCGACCTCGTCGACGAGGTCGGTTGCTTGCCAGACCGCGATCCGCCCGGCGGTGGAGATCGCCTGGACGTCGCGCTTCGCGGGCCAGATCCCCTCGTTGACGGCCTCGGTGAGGGAGAGAAGCGCGGGCAACTCGAGCTCGTAGGTGTCGTAGCCCTCGTCTGTCTCCCGGCGGGCGCGTAGGCGGTCGCCTACGAGCTCGATCCGGTCCACGTTGGTGACCTGCGGCCAGCCCAGCCGGGCGGCGACCTCGGGCGGCACCTGCCACGTCTCCGAGTCGACGGTCTTGCGGCCGCAGAGGACGAGGTCGGCGCCCTCCTTCTCCAGAGCCATCGCGAGGGTTCGCGAGGTGCCGATCGTGTCGGCGACCGCGAACACGCGATCGCAGAGATGGATCGCTCGATCGGCGCCCATGGCAAGCGTCATGGCGAGGGCGTCCTCGGCCTGGGGCGGGCCCATCGTCATCGTGACGACCTCGCCCCCATGGGCCTCGCGCAGGCGAATCGCCTCGGTGACGGCGAAGACGTCGAATTCGTTCAGCTCGAGGGGGACGCCTTCGCGCACGAGCCGCCTCGTCTCCGGGTCGAGCTTCACGTGCGCCGGGTTCGGGACCTGCTTGACGAGGCAGACGATCTTCGGCATCGGCCCGAATCTAACGATTCGGGGCCGCGTCAGGCCCGGGCTCGTCCGAGGGGTCGTAATACGTTCGCCCGCGGAGCTCCTCCGGGAGGTGGTCGACCTCGTAGCCGGCCGGGTTGTCGGGCGGATAGACGTAGCCTTCGCCGTGGCCGAGCTTCTTCGCACCGCGGTAGTGCGCGTCGCGGAGCGCCTTGGGCGGCCGGATCGCCCCGTGCTCGCGCACGTCTCGGGCCGCGGCGCCGAGCGCCGTGATGACGGCGTTCGACTTGGGCGCGCGGGCGAGATAGATCGTCGCGTGCGCGAGGTTGAGACGCGCCTCGGGGAGCCCGACGTGCTCGACTGCGTGGGCTGCCGCCACCGCCACGAGCAGCGCCTGCGAGTCGGCCATGCCGACGTCTTCGGAGGCGTGCACGATCAGGCGGCGGGCCACGTAGCGCGGGTCCTCGCCGCCTTCGAGCATCGCCGCGAGGTAGTAGAGGGCCGCGTCGGGGTCCGAGCCTCGGATCGACTTGATGAACGCCGAGGTGAAGTCGTAGTGCGCGTCGCCCCGTTTGTCGTAGACAACCGGGCGGCGGCGGGCCGCGTCTTCGACGTGCCGCTCCTCGAGATCGACCCCCTCGCTCCGCGCGGTCTGCCAGGCCAGCTCGACGATGTTCAGCGCCGCCCTCGCGTCGCCTCCTGCCCGTCGCGCGATCAGTTCGGCGAGCGGATCCGGAACGTCCGCCCCGAGCTCGTCCGCCCCGCGGCGGACGAGCTCGACCAGCTCGTCCTCCGACAATGGCTGCAGCTCGTAGATCTGGGTGCGCGAGAGGAGCGCCGAGTTGACCTCGAAGTAGGGGTTCTCGGTCGTGGCCCCGATCAGCGTCACGAGCCCGGTCTCGACGGCCGGCAGCACGGTGTCCTGCTGGGCCTTGTTGAAGCGGTGGATCTCGTCCAGGAAGAGGATCGTGCGTTGCCCGTTCGCCCCGAGCCGGTCGCGAGCGCGCGCGATCACGCCGCGGACGTCCGCCACCGACGCCGAGACCGCTGAGAGCTCTTCGAAGATCGCTCCCGTCGCCGCCGCCACGATGCGGGCGAGCGTCGTCTTGCCGCTTCCCGGAGGCCCGTAGAAGACCGCCGAGCCGACGCGGTCTTCCGCGATCGCCCTCGCGAGCGCCGAGCCGGGGCCCACGACTCCGGCCTGGCCGACGAAGTCCTCGAGCCGTGCCGGGCGCAGCCGGGCCGCCAGCGGGGCGGCCTCCTCGAGGCGCTCCTCAGCCGCATCCGAGAAGAGGTCACTCACCCGGCGAAGTATGCTCGCCGCGTGACCGTCGCCGCACTCCGCGACGAGGCGACTGAGCTCCTCCGGGAGCTCCTGCGCCTCGACACGGTCAACCCGCCCGGGAACGAGACGCAGGCGGCCGAGCTCCTCCGCGCTTACCTCGAGGATGCCGGCGTTGCGGTCGAGCTCTACGCCAGGGTCCCGGAGCGGGCGAACCTCGTCGCCCGCATTCTCGGTCGCGGCGAAGGGCCGAGCCTCCTGCTCCTCTCGCACACGGACACCGTCCTCGCCGATCCCGCCGAGTGGTCGCTCGACCCCTGGTCGGGCGAGCTCCGGGACGGCCAGGTCTGGGGCCGGGGCGCGCTCGACATGAAGGGTCAGGTCGCCGCGAGCGCCGTCGCCATGGCGACGCTGGCGCGGGAAGGGTTCAGCCCCTCAGGGGACATCGTCTTCGCCGCCTGCGCGGACGAGGAGGTGGGCGCGGACTTCGGCCTCTCGTGGCTGTGCAGGGAGCACCCGGACGCCGTGCGGACGGACTTCTGCATCAACGAAGGCGGCGGCGACCGCGTCGTCGTGGACGGCCGGCCGCTCTACCTGTGCGCGAGCGCCGAGAAGATGAGCTCCCCCTTCCTGCTGCGCGTCCGCGGGCGGAGCGGCGACGCTTCCATGCCCGGGATCGCCGACAACGCGCTCGTGCGGGCGGCACGGCTGGTGGAGCGCCTTGGGGAGCTCGAGGCGCCGCCGCGGTTCCTGCCCGAGACGGAGGGATTCTTCCGCTCCCTCGGCGGCGTCCCCGAGGTCTCGGCACTCGAGGAGGGGCTCGCGAACCTCGAGCCGGCCGTGCGGGCGCTCGTCGAGCCGATGCTGGCGTTCACGGTGTCGCCGACGATGATCGAGGCCTCCCGCCAGCGGAACGTCGTCCCCGGCGTGTGCGAGGTGGTCTGCGACTGCCGCCTGCTCCCTGGGCAGACGCAGGCGGAGGTGGAGCGGCTCGTTCGAGAGTGGCTCGGCGAGGACTCGTACGAGCTCGAGTGGATCGAGGGGGTGGGCGGCACGCGCTCGCCCGTCGCGACGCCGCTCTGGGAGGCCGTCGAGAGCTTCGTCCGTGCCGAGGAGCCCGGCGCCGCTCTGGCTCCGATCGTCCTCCCCGGCTTCACCGACAGCCACTGGGTGCGGGAGGCCTTCGGCACCGTCGCCTACGGGTTCTTCCCCATGCGCGCGATGGACGTCGAGCTTGCCGCCCGCCTCGTCCATTCGGCCGACGAGCGGATCCCCGTCGACGACCTGGAGCTCGGCACGCGGTTCCTTCTCCACGTCGCCCGTAGACTGGCAGCGTGACCGTCAGCGCCGACAAGATCCGGCTCGGAGGGATGGCGCTCGCCAACGGCGTGCTCGTGCACGGGCCTCGCCACTGGGCCTGCGCCGTGCGCACGGAAGACGGCGGGCTGCTGGTCGCCTCGGGCGAGAAGCCGCTCCAGGCCGCGCGCTTCGAGAACCGGCTCGTGCAGGCGCCCCTGCGGATCGCCGAGATCTTCGCGCTCCTGCCGGCCGTGCGGCGCGCGCTGCCCGAGGCGAAGCTGCCGTTCGAGCGCCCCGGCGTCTTCGGCGCGATGGCCGGAAGCGTCGTCGCGGTGCAGGCCTTGCGCGCCAGCCGCCTCGGCCCGCTCACACGGGAGGCGCTCGCCGCGCTCGTCTCGCTCGGCCCGGCGGCGGTGGCTCTTCGCGGCTCTGCGCTCGCCGAGTACCACGGCGCCGAGCACATCTCCATCGGCAGCTACGAGCACGGAGAGGCTCGCGAGCGGGAGCACGAACGCTGCGGCTCCCACATGATCGGGCCCCTCCTCGTCACGACCACGGCGGGAAGCGCGCTCGCCTCGCGCGCCCCCGCACACCTGCGCCCGGCCGCCCGCCTGGCAGCCGGCGTGGGAGCGCTCGCGGCCGCGGTGGAGGTCTTCTCCTGGATGGTCGCCAACCAGAAGCATCCGCTCGCGCGCGCCCTCGCCCGGCCCGGGCACGAGCTCCAGCACCGCCTGGTCACGGCGGAGCCCTCGCCGGAGCAGCTCGAGGTGGCGAATGCGGCTCTCACTGAGTGCCTCCGCCTAGAATCGGGCCAGGATGGCCGTCCGGACGAGCCCGCGGAAGCGCCTCCCACCTGAGATCTTCGACCTCCCGATCGAGAAGATGCGGGAGGGGTACTACACCGACGCCTATTTCAACCACGCGCGGGACACGCTGCTCGTGGACGGCCGGGCGCCGCGCGTGGTCATGCAGGTGTTCCAGAAGCAGGACGCCTACTTGGGAGGGATGGACGAAGCGCTCGCGATCCTCAAGCTGTGCTCGCACGACTGGGATGCTCTCACCGTCCACGCGCTCTTCGACGGCGATCGCGTCGCTCCCTCCGAGACCGTCATGACGATCGAGGGCGACTACACGCTCTTCGCGCACCTGGAGACGCTCTATCTCGGCACGCTCGCCCGCCGCACGCTCGTCACCACGAACGTCGTGCGGGTGCTCGAGGCCGCCAACCGGAAGCAGGTGATCTTCATGGCCGCCCGCCACGATCACCATCGCATTCAGACCGGAGACGGCTACGCCGCCTACGTGGCGGGGCAGGTTGTCGGGTCGCCGGTCGGCGTCACGACCGACGAGCAGGCCTCCTGGTGGGGAGGGAAGGGCGTCGGCACGGTTCCCCACGCGCTCATCAGCGCCTACGGCGGCAACACGGTCCTCGCCGCGACGAAGTTCGCGGAGTGGGCGCCGCCCGACCTCAACGTCACCGTCCTCGTCGACTTCGAGAACGACTCGGTGCGCACGGCGCTCGAGGTGGCGCGTGCGCTGGGAGACAAGCTCTGGGGCGTTCGGCTGGACACCTCCGAGGCGCTCGTCGACCGCTCGCTCTGGGGCGAGCTGGGCGACTTCAAGCCCACCGGCGTGAACGAGCGCCTGGTGTGGAAGGTGCGCGATGCACTCGACCAGAACGGCTTCGAGCGGGTGAAGATCGTGGCCTCGGGCGGCTTCACGGTGGAGAAGATCCGTGCGTTCGAGGAGCGCGGCGTCCCGGTGGACGCCTACGGCGTCGGCTCCTCGCTCATCCGGGGCGCGAACGACTTCACCGCAGACATCGTCCTGACTGACGGCCTTCCGTCGGCCAAGGCCGGCCGCGGGTACCGGCCGAGCGAGCGCCTGCAGCTGGTCCTTTAGGTCCGTCCGCCCCCGGCCGATGAAGCGTCGGGGTGGACGCGTTCTTCGACTTCCTCGGCGACCTGCCGCAGCTGGCGCTCACGTGGTTGCCCCTGGTCTTCCTCGGCCTGCTCGTCTATCTGATCTGGCGCACGCTCGCGTTCATGCCGCGCGTGAAGCCGACCGAGGTGGAGCCGTCCTCGAAGTCCTCGGTCAGCTGGGAAGACGTGGCGGGCGTCGACGAGGCGGCTGCGGAGCTCCAGGAGGTCGTCGACTTCCTCTCGAGCCCGCGCCGCTTCTCGAAGCTCGGCGCGCGCGTGCCCAAGGGAATCCTTCTCTACGGGCCTCCGGGAACGGGCAAGACGCTTCTGGCCAAGGCCGTCGCGCACGCCTCCGGCTCGACGTTCTACTCGCAGAGCGCCTCCGCCTTCGTCGAGATGTTCGCGGGCCTGGGCGCCGCGCGGATCCGCAAGCTCTTCGCGAAGGCGCGCAAGAACGCGCCCGCGATCGTCTTCATCGACGAGCTTGACGCCGTCGGCACGCGCCGCACGGGCTCTGGCTTCAACCGCGAGCATGACCAGACCCTGAACCAGCTCCTCGTCGAGCTCGACGGCTTTGGGCAGCGCGAGCAGATCGTCATCATCGCCGCCTCGAACCGGCTCGAGGACCTCGACCCGGCTCTCCTGCGCCCGGGCCGCTTCGATCGCCAGATCCTCGTCTCCCCGCCCGACCTCGCAGGCCGGGAGGCGATTCTCGAGGTCCACACCCGCGGGAAGCCGCTCGCGGCCGACGTGGACCTGAACGGCATCGCTCGCCAGACCTCCGGTCTCACGGGCGCCGACCTGGCCAACATCTGCAACGAGGCGGCCATCTTCGCCGGGCGCGCCGAGCAGAGCGAGATCACGCAGGCCGACTTCGACGCGGCTCTCGAGCGCGTCGTGGCGGGACTCCAGCAGCGCCGAGTCGTCACCGAGAAGGAGAAGCGCATCCTCGCCTACCACGAAGGTGGGCACGCGCTCATGTCCCACCTCGTCGGGAATCCCCAGCCGGTGCAGAAGGTGACGATCGTCTCGCGCGGCCGCGCGCTCGGCTACACGCTGAACACGCCGCAGGAGGATCGCTACCTCCACACGAAGGAGGAGCTCCTCGACCTCATGAAGGTCTACCTCGCCGGGCGGGCTGCCGAGCAGATCGTCTTCGGCGCGGTCACCAACGGCGCCGCGAACGACCTCGAGCGCGTCACGGACCTCGCGCGCTCGATGGTGTTCGAGTTCGGTATGGGCGAGGAGGTGTCCTCGCGCACGATGCGGGCGGACAACTACGCGCTCTCCGAGCATACGAAGCAGCTCCGCGACGGCGAGCAGGCGCGGCTCTGCGACCAGGCATTCGAGGAGGCGCTCCGGCTCCTGTCCAAGCATCGCCGCTCGCTCGACATGGTCGCCGCGGCGCTTCTCGAGAAGGAGACCCTCCTTCGCAACGAGCTGGAGGAGCTTCTCGTCGACGTCCCCTCGGAGTCGAACGCCTCCGAGCGGGTCGGCACGCCGCAGGCCGTCTGGGCCACCGAGCACTCCAGCTCCTGAGCGAGCCGCTAGGATCGGCCGCGTGAACGTCCGCGCGGTCCACCACGTCGCCTTCGCGGTCGAGGATCTCGACGAGGCGGTCGAGACGTACCGCTCGCTGTTCGGCGCCGAGGTCGAGCTCCGCGACCGCCTGGACGACCAGGGCGTCGAGGCCGCCTACCTCCGGCTCGGGAGCGGGCGGGTCGAGCTCGTCTCGGCCCTCGGCGACGACACCCCGGTGGGTCGCTTCCTCGCCAAGCGGGGTCCCGGCATGCACCACGTCGGCTACGCGGTCGAGGACGTGGGCGTCGCGGTCCGAGAGCTCGAGGCCCAGGGCGTGAACGTCATCGACTCCGCGCCGCGCCACGGTCTCGGCGGCCACGAGGTTTCCTTCGTCCATCCGGACTCTCTCCACGGGGTCCTCGCTGAGGTGATCGGTGCCTGAGTCCAAGCCGCAGAACGACCGCGTCCGCCTGCAGATCGCCTTCGAGGGCGGGCAGATCGTCGCTGCGCTCGTCGCGCCCACCGCGGCGGACGGGCTTGCGGCCGCACTCGGGAAGGAGGAGGCGGTCTTCGACCTCGAGACGGAGGACGGGACCTACCAGCTCGCGCTCGGCAAGGTCGTGTTCGTCAAGCGGTCGTCCCGCGAGACGCACATCGGCTTCGGCTCCTAGAGCGCGTCCGCCCGCGCGTGCCCGAAGACGACGGCAAGCAGGATTCGACGGCCGACCTGCGGCGGCTGGTGGAGCGGGCGCAAGCCGGTGACCGCGCAGCCCTGGAGGAGCTCTACCTCCTCCATTTCGACCGGATCTACAGCTACCTGCACCTCACCGTCGGCAACCGACACGACGCCGAGGACCTGACGAACCAGACGTTCGTCAAGATGATCGAGTCGATCGAGCGCTTCCAGTGGCGGACCGTGCCCATCTCGGCCTGGCTCTTCCGGATCGCGCACAATCTCGCCATGGACCACTTCCGCGCGGGCAGGCGCTGGCAGCCGGAGGAGGAGCCGCCCGAGCCGCCTGGGTTGACGGAGCGCTCCGCCGAGGAGGCCGCCTTCAACTCGATCGGGCGGAAGAGCATGCTGGCGATGATCGAGGAGCTCTCGCCCGATCAGCAGCAGGTGCTGACCCTGAAGTTCCTCTTCGGCTTCGCCAACGCGGACGCGGCGGCGATCCTCGGCAAGACGGAGGGGGCGGTGAAGTCGCTCCAGCACCGGGCACTCGCCTCTCTCCAGCGGCAGCTGGCCCCCTCCTGAGGTGGCGCTCGAGGTCGGGATCGTCGGCCTTCCGAACGCGGGGAAGACAACCCTTTTCAACGCTCTCACCCACGCCGGCGCGACGGTGCCCGGCAAGGAGCACGTCGGCATGGCGCTGATCCCGGACGAGCGGCTCGCCCAGGTCGCAGCCGTCGTCGGCTCGCGCAAGGCGACTGCGGCTTCGATCCGGGTCGTGGACGCTCCCGGTTCCGGTGCTCGGCTCCTCGGCAGCCTGCGGGGGGTCGACGCCCTCCTCGCCGTGGCCGACGCCTGGTCGGGAACGCGGGAGGCCCGCGACGACCTCGCGTCGCTCGCTCGCGATCTGCTTCTCGCCGACCGCGAGCACGTCGAGCGCCGGCTCGAGCGCGTGCGCAGGGAGGCGAAGTCCGGAGACCCGAAGCCGAAGGAGGAGGCGGGCGAGCTCGAGCGAGTCCTCGCCCACCTCGACGCGGAGCGCCCGCTCTCCGACTACGACGGCGAGCTGCCCCCGGAGCTCGAGCCGCTGACGACGAAGCCCCTGCTCGAGGTCCTGAACGGCCCCGGCGGCCTCGACGCGAAGCTCGAGGCCGAGCTCGCCGAGCTGCCCGAAGGGGAGGCGGCCGCCTTCCGCGAGGGGCCCTCGGCACTCGGGGAGGTCGTGCGTCGCCTGTTCGACGCGCTCGACCTCGTCAGCTTCTTCACGGCGGCGGAGAACGAGGCCCGCGCCTGGACGTTCCGGCGCGGACAGACGGCGCTCGACGCTGCGGCCGGCGTCCATTCGGACATGGCGCGGGGCTTCATCCGCTGTGAGGTCGTCGGCTGGGACGACCTCGTCGCCTGCGGCTCGCCTGCCGAGGCAGCTCGCCGTGGACTCGTGCGGCTCGAGGGGAAGGGGTATCCCGTCGAGGACGGCGACGTCCTCAAGATCCGCTTCAGCCCGCCCCGCTCGTAGGGCGCGTGCGCCAGTCCTCGACGCGCGCCGTGCGGAGGATCAGGATGAGGCTCACGGCCAGGACCCAGGCGAGCCAGAGGAACGCCGGGACGAACAAGATCGCGAGGAGGAGGAGCGGAGCCACGACGAACCCCGCGAAGCTGAGCCAGCGTGGGAAGACGAGCGTTCGCAGAGCGACTATCGAGGTGGCGAGCACGAGCATCCCGGCCACCATGATCGAGCACGCGAACATGGCGTAACCGGCGTTCCCGACGATGTTGGCCGCGCTTGGGTTCACCTCGCGGAAGCTCTCCTCCCCGGCCGAGCCGGCGGGAGCGACGAAGAGGGAGACGGCGCCCAGGAAGAGCGCAGTGCTGGCGATGCCCGCCCCGTAGGCGAGAGCCGTCCAGCGGGCCACCTCGCCCTCGGCGCGAACGAGGATGCCGCGGAGACCGGCGAGGAACCAGAGGAAGGCGAGCCCCGCGGCGACGAGGACGAAGAAGATCGCGAACTCCTTCGCGCGGTTGCCCGCGTCGGCGTAGTAGGCGACGTGCTCCTCCGGCGAGTCGCCCGACCCCTCGCCCCCCAGGAGGATGCCGACGAGGAAGAGGACGACGTACACGACCCCGGAGAGCGGCCCCCAGCGCTGCCAGCGGTCGTGCACCCCCCCACTGTGGCCTCTGGGGCGGACGGAGCTCATAGGCCTTTTGGCCTATGAGCGCGGGGAGCGAGCCGAAGGCGAGGGACGCTCAGTGCTCCGGGCTCACGGAACGGGTGGCGGCCACGGCGTCGAGCGCGTTCGCCTGGGCGAGCACCGCCGCCTCCGCCGTCCGGGCGGAGCGGGCCTCGTGGTGGACCGCGACGGCGTGCAGGACCTCCGCGAGCACCGACGACTCGAGGCCGTCGGCACGCTCCTCGATCAGGCGGAGCCCCAAGTGAACGTGGCCAAGCAGCTTGCCCTCGGTCGTCGGGAGGAAGAGCGGCCCGCGGTCGAGCTCCCGGACGCGGCCGATGTCGTGCAGGAGCGCAGCCGCGCCGAGCAGGTCGGCGCGCAGGCGCGGGTGAAGCTGCGTGGCCTCGCGGCAGAGCGTCGCCACCGCGACCGTGTGCTCGAGCAGCCCACCGGCGTAGGAGTGGTGGCCATCGACGGTGGCGGGCAGGATCCGAAGCTGCGCGCGCAGCTCGCCGTCGGCCACGACGCGGCCCACGAGCGCGCGGAGGCCGGGGTGGGAGATCTCGCCGGCGAGAAATTCGAAGAACCCGTCCAGCTCGTTCGTGTCGCGCCGCGGCTCGGGCACGAGCTCGGCTGCGTCCATCTCGGCCGGCTCGAGCGAGCGCACCTCGAGCTGGAGGCGGTCCCGGAACCGCTCCACGCGCCCGAGCACGCGCACGGCGTCTCCTTCGCGGAAGCGGCGGTCGAGCAGCTCGACGTCGTTCCAGACCCGCGCCTCGATGCGCCCGCTCGGGTCGACGAGCTCGAGGGCGAGGTACGGGCTGCCCGCGCGGGTCCGCAGGCGGCGCTTGCGGGCGACTGCGTAGAGCCCCTCGACCACCCGGTCCTCGGCCAGCTGGGCGATGGGCGTCGCCACGCTCACCTGCCGGATTCTAGGTCCCGGCTCGGCTGGTAGCCTGGTGCCCCGATGGCCCTCGTGAAGCCGTTCCGCGCCCTGCGCTACGACGCGGGCACGGCGGGGCCGCTCGACGAGCTCGTCTCACCTCCGCACGACGTTCTCACGCCCGAGCTGCACGCGCGCCTCCTCGCCGCCAATCCCTTCAACGCCGTCCGGCTCGTGCGCCCGGACGATCCCGAGGAGGCCGGCAGGACGCTCGCGGACTGGCGGGCCCGAGGGGTGCTCGTGCGGGAGGAGCGTCCCGCGGTGTGGCTCCTGGAGGAGCAGTTCGCGGGCTCCGACGGCGCCCCTCGGGTCAGGCGCGGGATCGTGGCGCGCGTCCGCCTCCAGTCCTACGAGCAGGGCGTCGTCCTTCCGCACGAGCGCACCTTCCCGCGCCAGAAGGACATACGGCTGCGGCTTCTCCGCGCCACGAGGACGAAGCTCTCGCCCGTCTTCCTCCTCCACGAGGGCGGGGCGCCCGCGCCGAGCGGCGCACCGCGGCTCGAGGCGGAGCTCGAGGGGGTGCGCAGCCGGCTCTGGGCCGTGGAGGACCAAGAGGCGATCGAGAGGATCGTCGCCGGCGTCCAGGGCCCCCTGGTCGTGGCCGACGGCCACCACCGCTACGAGACGGCCCTTCGCTTCCACCAAGAGGAGGAAAGCGAGGAGAGTGCGTACGTCCTTGCCGTGCTCGTGAGCACGGACGATCCGGGCCTCGAGATCCTGCCCACGCACCGCCTGACGACGGGCGCCGTGCCCGAGCTCGACGGTGGGCTCCGCCTCACCGAGCTAGGAGCCGCGGACGACGCGCTGGCCGCCCTTCGGGCCGTGCCGCGCGAGCGGGGCGCATTCGTCCTCGTCGAATCCGGCCGGGCGCGGCTGGCGGAGGCGGACGGCCCCGGGCCGGACACGGAGGTCGTGGACCGGCTGCCCCTCGAGGGCGTCTCCTTCACGGCCAGCGCCGCCGACGCCGCCCGCGCGGTCTCGGCGGGCGAGGCGACCGCCGCCTTCCTCGTCCGCCCGCCGACTGTCGGCGACGTGGAGGCGGTCGCGCGGGCGGGCGGGCGCATGCCTCCGAAGAGCACGTACTTCTATCCCAAGCTGACGAGCGGGCTCCTCTTCGCGCCCTTCGACGAGTGACGGACTGGCTCGGCGTCTGCCGCGACGCGACGGAGGCCGTGCGAGGCGTCCTCGCGGAGCTCCCGACGCGCCGCGAGCGCGAGCCGGCGATCGGCACCGGCGAGGGAGGCGACGAGACCACCGCCGTGGACGCCGCCGCGGAGGCGGCGGTGCTCCGCCGGCTGGAGGCCGCGCACGGCGAGGGGGCGGCGTTCACGCTCGTCTCCGAGGAGCTCGGCGAGCGCGTCTTCGGGGACGGCGCCGACGGGCTTCACGTGGTCCTGGATCCCATCGACGGGAGCCTGAACGCCAAGCGCGGCATTCCGTTCTTCTCCCTCTCCGTCGCGGTCGCGGCCGGGCGCTCCATGAGGGACGTCGAGCTCGGCTACGTCTACGACTTCGGGAGCGGCGAGGAGTGGGTGGCCCGCCGGGGCGGGGGCGCGTTCCTGGACGGCGAGCCGCTCGACGGGCCGGGCCCGAAGGAGGACCTCGAGATCCTCGCCTTCGAGGCGACGCGCACCGACCTCGTGGCCGAGCGCGTGGCGGCCATGGTCGGGCTGGCGTACCGGACGCGAATCATGGGCTCGCTCGCGCTCTCGCTCTGCCACCTCGCGGCCGGCCGCCTCGACGGAGTCGTCTCTCTGAAGCCGGCGCGAAGCGTGGACATCGCCGCGGCGCAGCTTCTCGTCCGCGAGCGAGGACTCGCCATCGACCTGCCGGAGGCGCCGCCCTTCGACGCCGCTCCCCTCGACGTCGCCGCCCGCTCCCGCGTGGTCGCGGCGGCCGGCCCGGAGATGGCGCAGGAGCTCTTCGCGCGCCTCAGCGGCGGCTGAGCCGGCGCTCGAGGTTCGCCTTCACCTCGGGCCACTCGTCGTCGACGACTGCGTAGTAGGCCGAGTCTCTGAGCTCGCCGCCGCGGACGACCATGTGCTTTCGGAAGATCCCCTCGAAGCGGGCGGGAAGGGCCTCGAGCGCCGCGCGCGAGCGCTCGTTCCGCGCTTCGGTCTTGAACTCGACGCGCAGGCACCCGAGCTCCTCGAAGGCGTGGCGGAGGAGGAGGTACTTGGCCTCCACGTTGACGCCGGTCCCCCAGACGCGGCGCGCGTGCCAGGTGTGCCCGATCTCGAGGCCGCGGTGCTCGGGACGGAGCGTCAGGTAGCGGGAGCTCCCCACGGGCTCGCCGCCTTCCCGGAGCAGGATGGCGAAGGGTGCCTCGCGCCCGTCCCGAGCGGCTCTCAGGGCGGCCTCGAGCCAGTCCTCGAACGGCTCCCGCTCGTGGGCGACGACGTGCATCCACCGCCAGATCTCGGCATCCTGGGCCGCGGCGAAGAGTCCCTCCGCGTGCGCGCGCGTGAGCGGCTCGAGCACGACGAGCCGTCCCTCGAGCCGCTCGGCCAGGCGCTCCCACACGCCGACCATTGTCGCGGGAGAGGGCCTCAGGCGTCGACGATGAAGACCGGCGTGCCGACTTCGACCCGCTCGAAGAGCCACTCGGCGTCCGCGATCTGCATGCGGACGCAGCCGTGGGAGGCCGAGTAGCCGATCGACGCGGCGTCGGGTGTCCCGTGGATGCCGACCGCGTAGACGTCGAGCCCCATCCAGCGCGTGCCGAGGGGGTTGCCCGGGCCCGGCGGGACCGGCGCGAGGCCCTTCGCCCAGCCGGAGGCCGGCGGGTACCAGGTGGGATTGCGCTGCCTGGTCACGATCTCGAAGGAGCCGAGCGGCGTCGGGAAGGACGGCTGCCCGGTGGCCACCCCGAACTTCTTCACCTTGCGCATTCCGTCGTAGAGCACGAGCTTGTGCGACTCCCTGCGGATGACGACGATCGGCCCTGCCGTCTCACGCGTCAGCTTCGGCACCGTTCTGCGCACGGGGAGCTCGACGGGCCCGCGGGCGTGCACGTCGAGCGCCTGGGCGATCCGACGGGCCGCCTCCCTCTGCTGAAGGTCGAGGCCGGCCTGCGACTCGGTCACGAAAGGACGGGCGTCCCGGAGGAGGACTCTCGAGTCGCGGGCATCGCGGTCGAGGCTTTCGGCGATCGCCTCGGCCCAGCGGCGCGCGGCGCTCCGGCTCTGGGAGACCTCGAGCGGGACGGTTGTGCCCGGCGGCGCGGCGAGTGCGGCCCGGACGGCTGCGTCCACGTCGGCTCGGGCCTCGAGGTCGGCCGGAGTCCGCTGCCACGACCGGCCGTCGTAGCCGACGACCAGCGGTCGCGCGAACGCGTCCTCGACGGCGCTGCGAGCCTCCTCGGCCGTGAGTCCGCCCACGGGAGTCCCTGCGACGGTGACGCCGCGGGCGGCGACCATCGGGCTCGGCGCCTCGCCCGCGGGCGCGGCTGCGGCCGCGACCACGAGCCCCACGAGGACGAGGGCGAGGACGGCGGCGGCCCGCCGCCCTCGCCTGGCGCTCCTGTAGCGCCGGTAACTCATCGGCTCCTCCGGAGCGACTCGGCCACGCGGAGGAGGTCGGCGCGGCCGAGGTCGCCCGCGACGGTGACCACGAGGTCGTCCGTCAGGGCCCAGAGGTGCGGGATGTTCCGCGGGACGATCAGAAGCTCCGCTTCGACGCCGGCGAGCGCTCCCCTGCCGAGCGTGACGCGCGTCGGGTCGTCGCGGAAGCCCTCGCCGGTGGCGAGCGGGTCGTCCCAGATGTCGGTTGAGTCCGGCACGTGCCGCAGGCGCGTCGTGACGAGGAGCTGGTCGAGGCCCCGCCGGTACGAGAGGGAGACGACGTCCGTCGAGAGCGGGTTCCCGGCCTCGGGCCCCGTCGGGAATCCGGGCCCGGGGTGGACGGCAACCTCGGCGAGCTCGTATCCCTCGGGCACGAAGTCGGGCACGAGCGGCGCGTAGCCGACCCGCTCGCCGGCGCGCTCGAGCGGCACGCGGCGGAAGCCCTCGTCGCTCCGCATGACCTCGATGCCGCGCGGGAACTCGAGCGTGAACGTGTCGGGCGGGAGGTCGCGGTCGACGGCGAGCCCCTCGATTCGAAGCTCGTCCAGCTTCCTCCCGTTCTTGCTCTCGACGACCCGTACCGGGATCCCTGTCTGCTGATCCACCGTGATCGCGAAGTGGTCGCCGGAGAACTCGGGCACGATCAGGTTCGGAGAAGCGTCCACCTCGAGGCGCCACGCGGGCCTGCCCTCGTAGACGACCTTCTCGACCCGCGGGTCCTCGGCGGCGAGCAACGCGCGCACGAAGGCGCCGAAGTCGCTCTGCAGGAGCGAGTTCGACGGTGCCGGGATCTCGTCCGGCGGCCCCGGCGCGGTCCCCCTGCGCACGTGCGCGAACAGGGTGTCGTCGCCCTCGATGCTCGCGCTCGGGTTGAGCGAGCGCTGGACTCCCTCGGAGGCGTCGTAGGCGAGGTTGTCCTCGCGCGTGAGGCCGGTCAGGCGGAAGTCGCCCTCCGCCGTGAGGACGAAGCGCCAGCGCTGCGGCTCCTCCCAGCCGTAGGCGTTCTCGTAGCTTCGGCCCTCGACGACGAGGATGCCGCTCAGGTTTTGCACCGTCGCGAGCGCGGCCCGTACCCGCTGCTGGATCTCGGCCGCGCTGGCCGGCTCGACGATGACGGGAACCGTCCCCTCGCCGGAGCGGACGATGTCGTACGCGACGAACGCGAGCGCGCCCACGGCCGCGACTAGGGCGGCTCGGGCGCCCCAGCGCGCGCGCGACCGGCGGGCTCGCGCCCGGCGGCGCCTGTCGTCGATCCGCGCCACGCGCTGCTCGGCCAGCCGCGTGTGGAGCTCCGCGTAGAACTCCGGCCCGTGCTCGGGAACGTCGAGCTCGCGCAGCGCGGCGCCGAGCTCGTGATCGCGGTACGTCTCCCTGCCCTTCATCTCTACGACGCTCCTTCCGGCAGGTCGCCCAGGGCTCGTCGAAGCGCGGCCCGCGCCCGGTTCAGCCGGGAGGCGACCGTCCCCTCGGGGATCTCGAGGACGCTTGCCGCCTCCCGGTAGTCGAAGCCCTGGGCGTCGACCAGGAGCACGGCGGCGCGATCCTCGGCCGGCAGCGCGGCGAGCGCCTCCACGAGATCGGCCCGGCGTGGCACCACCTCGGCCGGCTCGTTGCGCGGGCCCGCCTCGGCGAAGTCCTCCTCCAGTGGCAGCTGCACGACGCGACGGGAGCGCTCGAGCTCGTCGAGGCAGGCGTTGTACGCGATCCGGTAGAGCCACGTGCCGAGCTTGGACTCGCCTCGGAAGCGCGGCAGAGCCCGGAACGCCTTCACATAGGCCTCCTGGAGGGCGTCGTCCATGCGGTCGCGATCGCCGAGCAGGCGGTACGCGAGCGCGCGCAAACCGGGGTCGTAGTGGTGGATCACGGCGGCGAAAGCCTCCTGGTCGCCGCGCTGAGCCCGTGCGAGGACGGCGGAGCCGACCTCCACACCCGGGCTTGGCGCGGTCAGGGTGGTCATGTCCCTCTTAGGACGGAGGCGAGGCCGGATTCCTTCAGGCCCCCGGCGTAAGCCGAACCGGGATCCGCACCTCGTGCGGGTAGGTCCCGGTGCCGGCCGCATCGTCGTCGTGGACGACGAGCGTGCCGTCCTGCTCCTCGTCGACTTCGTACGCGAGCGAGACCGCGAAGGTGCCGCGGCAGCCGGTGCCGCAGGTCGCCGTCGTGAACGTGCTGGCGATCTCCTGCCCGGAGGCGTCGAGCACCTCGACGGAGACGTTCGCCTCGAACACGTTCGCGCTGCCGCGGATCGCGACCGGGTTGCCGACGGTCTGCCCGAGTGCGGGGCTCGTGACGAGGATGGCGGGCAGGAAGTCTCGAAAGTCGCGGGGGCGCAGCGGCTGGTCGACGACGATGCCCTCGCCGCCGATGACGTCGACCTGCTCCCCGTCGAGGCTGAACAGCACGCTCTCGACGGAGGGGAACTGGGCCAGCGTGTAGACGACCTGCGCCAGGCGCATCTGCATCGACAGCGTGCCGCCGCCGGACTCGAACTCGGAGGTGAGGTCGACGTAGGCGATTCCCTCCTCGATGCGCAGGCCGAGCAGCTGCGTCCCCTCGGGGATCGCGCTCGAGAGGCCGTAGCCCTGCTCGAACTCGTCCGGGCCGCGGAGGAGCGCCTCGAGGGCGGCGGTGCCCACACGGGGCGTCCTCTCCTGGGAGCGGTAGGTGACGAAGAGCGTCTCGCCTTCCGCGAGCCAGACCTGGTAGGTGACGGTTCCGGACGGCTCCTCCTCGCTCTCCTCGGAGCCGGTCTCGCCCTCGCCTTGCTCCTCGGTGATCGTCTCGATGGGCTCCGTTGCGGTCTCGGTCTCCTCCTCGAGCGTAGGCACTGGGCCGGCGGGAGTTGCCTCCTCGGCCCCGCAGCCGGCGACGAGGAACCCGAGGGCGGCGGCGAGAACAGCGACGGGAACGATGAGCAAGGCCTTCATGACGTGTCTCCTTCTGGACCGGTGCACGTCAAGCCTGCCGGTCGCGCGAAACAGGCCCCTCACCGCCCTGTAACGGTTCCGTCACGGGCAGCCGGAGCGTGAAGCGCGTGCCGGAGCCGAGCTCGCTCCAGACGTCGATGTCGCCGCCCAGGAGGCGCGCGTTCTCGAGCGCGATCGCGAGCCCGAGGCCGCTTCCCGGTCCCGTGCGCGAGGGATCGGCCTTGTAGAAGCGGTCGAAGAGGTGCGGGAGGTCGGCCGGCGCGATCCCACGGCCCTGGTCGGCGACCTCGACGAAGGCGCCGACTCCGTCGCGGCCGACGCGCACGGAGACGTCTCGCCCGCCGTGCTCGAGCGCGTTGCCGATCAGGTTGGCCACGATTCGCTCGAGCCGGCGCGGGTCGCTCGTCGTGACGACCTCCTCCGTCTCGAGCCGCACGCGCCGGTCCCAGCCGCGCGCCCGTACGGCGGCGCCCACGAGCGAGCCCAGGTCGACCGCTTCCGGCCGGACGGCCTGAGTGCCCGCGTCGAGCCGGGAGATCTCCATCAGGTCCTCGACCAGGTCGCGCAGGCGGGCCACGTCGTCCACGAGGAGCTCGGCCGGCCGGCGCGCCTCGGGCGGCATTCGCGCGAGGTGCTCGGAGAGGAGCGAGGCCGCGTTCACGATCGCGGTGAGCGGCGTTCGCAACTCGTGGGCGACGTCCGCCGTGAAGCGCCGCTCCCGGGCCTGCGCCTCGGAGAGAGCCGCGATCTTCGCCTGGAGCGCATCCGCCATCTCGTTGAAGGAGGCGGCCCACGCGCCGAACTCGTCCTCCCGCTCGACGGGCAAGCGGGTGGCGAGGAGGCCTTCGGCCAGAGAGCGGGCGGCGTCGCTCGCCCTCGCGACGGGTGCGAGCGTCCGGCGGGCCAGCAAGGTGCCGACCAGGCCTGCCACGAGGAGGACCGCGGCCAGGCCGACGAGGAGGACCGTGCGCAGGTCGGCGAGGTCGTCCCGGATGTCCTCCTCGGCGAAGAAGAAGTAGGCCTCCGCCTCCGTGTCGGGGAGGCGCCCGCCGACGACCAGGTAGCGGGTGTCGCCCACCTCGGTGCGCTCGTAGGCGACCTGGTTCGCGGTCACGATCCGGCGGACGCCTGGTGGAACCTGCGCGGTGCCCACGGAGAGGCTCGAGGGGAAGTCCCGCCCGCGTGCGACGAGGACCGTGTCGAACCCTCCACGGCGCTCGTACGCGTCGAGCACGGCTCTCGGGCCCTCGTCGGGCAGGAGCTCCGCGCCCACGACGAGGTTGAGCCGCGCCTGCTCGAGCGAGCGGTCGAGCGAGTCGTCGAGCCGCGCCTGGCGCACGAGGAAGTAGGAGCCGGCCGCGAGCGCGGCGGCCGAGATCCCCGCGACGAGCACGAAGGCGAGCGTCAGCCGGCGCCGCAGGCGCCCGGGCTGGACGGTGTCGCGGCGCTCGCTCACCGGCCAGAGTCACTCGCGCTCGAAGCGGTACCCGACACCTCGCACCGTCGTGATCCGCTTCGGAGCCCTCGGGTCGTCCTCGATCTTGGCCCGGAGGCGCTGCACGGCCACGTCCACGAGACGGGAGTCGCCGAGGAACTCGTAGTTCCAGACGCGCTCGAGCAGGAGATCGCGCGTGAAGACCTGGCCCGGGCGGCGGGCCAGCTCGAGGAGGAGCTTGAACTCGGTCGCCGTCAGCTGGAGGTCTTCCCCGCCCTTGCGCGCGCGGAAGCCGGCCGGATCGATCTCGAGGTCGTCCACGGAGATCACCGGGTCGGCCGGGACGTCCGCGGCCCGGCGGAGCGCCGCCCGCGCCCGCGCGACGAGCTCGGCCATCTCGAAGGGCTTCGTGACGTAGTCGTCCGCGCCCAGCTCGAGTCCGACCACGACGTCGACCGTGTCGCTCTTCGCCGAGAGCACCACGATCGGGACGCGGCTCTCCTTGCGGATCTCGCGACACACCTCGTAGCCGTCGAGCGTCGGCAGCATGAGGTCGAGGACGATCAGGTCGAACGGCTCCTGGCGGAAGTGGAGCAACGCCGTACGGCCGTCGCCCGCCGCGGTCACGCGAAAGCCCGCGTTGCGCAGGCCCAGCTCGGTGATCTCCCGGATGGAGGGATCGTCCTCGACGAGGAGCACGCGTTCGTCCATCGCTATCGCACGAGCCGTGGCTGGACGCCGTGGATGCGGGCGCGCCGGAAGGCTCGGCCGAGGACGCCGTGTGCGCCGAGCTTGAGGCGGAGGATGCCGGTGCGCTCAGTGCCCGGCGAGTGCGCCGCGAACACGAAGTTGCCGAGGCTCCACGCGACGAGGCGCTTGCGCGTCTGCTCGATCGGCTGGAGCACGTGCGGATGGGAGCCGAGCACGACATGAGCGCCTGCGTCGAGCGCGATCTGTGCGAGCGAGCGCTGGCGGAGATTCGGGCTGGTCGCGCGCTCGATGCCCCAGTGGAAGTAGGCGACGACGACGTCGGCCCGCCGACGTGCGGCGCGGATGTCCGCGCGGAGGTACTCGGGAAAGGCGGGAGTGGCGCCCGGCGTGTCCGTGCCCGCGTCGAAGCCGAGAGGGCGCACGTCGGAGAACCCGAGGAAGGCCACGCGGAGGTTCCCGCGCACGAGGACCTTAGGCCGGCGGGCCCGGCGGAGGTCGGCGCCGCCGCCGACGGCCGCGAGCCCGAACCGCCGTGCGTGGCGAATGGTGTCCCGGAAGGCGGTGCGGCCGAAGTCGAGCGAGTGGTTGTTCGCGAGCGAGACGACGTCCAGCCCGGCGAACGAGGCCGCGGCCCGGAGTGCGTAGGGAGGCCCGCGGAACGTGTACTGCTTCCCAGGCCAGGGAGCGCCACGGGTGGAGACGGCGCCCTCGAGGTTGGCGACGGCGAGGTCGGCGCTCCGCAGAACGGGCGCGACCGAGTGCCAGGGATACCGGGCGCCGTGCGCCCGGATGGCGGTGAGGACGCCGTCGCCGAAGGTCACGTCGCCGACGGCGGCGAGCCGGAGGGGCCGAACACGGAGAGTGCCGAGCTTCACCCGCGTTCCCGCCGCGGCCACGGCGACGGGGTAGCGGCCGACCCGCCGCGGGACGCGGAGGCGAAAGCGGAAGCGGCCCCTCTCGTCGGCGGTGCGGGCCCGGACCCTGTTGCCGATCGAGAGCCGAACCCGTGTCTTCGGATTCGTGCGGCCCTGGACGCGGAGACGGGCGCCCGGCGCGGTCCAGGGCGGAAGCTCGGTCGCCAGGGTGACGGTGGGCTCGGCGCCGGCGCTTCGGGGAACGAGGGTCGTCCACGCGGCCACGACGGCGAGCGTGCACGCGGCGACGAGGGCGAGGTGGCGCTTCGAGGGCATGCTGCGACCCCGGTTCCTTTAGCCCGCGGCGCCGAAAGTCCTTGCTCTCATGGCCGGAATGTGACAGACGCCGCCTTGCTAGCCTAGGTCCATGCCCCCTTCTCACGAGGAGATCACGAAGGCGCTCGAGGGCGTGATCGACCCCGAGCTCAAGCGCTCCGTCGTCGAGCTCGACATGGTGCGCGACCTGCACGTCGAGGGCGGACGGGTCGCCCTCACGATCGCGCTCACGGTGCCGGGCTGCCCGCTGCGGGCGAGCTTCCAGGAGCAGGTCGACGGCGCGCTCCTTCCGCTCGAGGGCGTCGACGAGGTCGTCCTCGACTTCGGCGTCATGACGCCCGAGGAGAAGACCGCTCTGACGACCAAGTTGCGCGGCGGCGTGGCCGAGCGCACGCCGGGCGTCTCGATCGACGCGAGGACCCGCGTGCTCGCGGTGGCGAGCGGCAAGGGAGGGGTGGGCAAGTCGTCCCTGACGGCGAACCTGGCGGCGGCCTTCTCCCGCCTCGGCCACCGGACGGGCGTGCTCGACGCCGACGTGTACGGCTACTCCATCCCGCACATGCTGGGGATCCACCAGCGGCCCATCTCGGTCGAGGGGATGATCGTCCCGCCTGTGCGCGGCGACCTCAAGGTCATGTCCATCGGCTTCTTCCTCGACGAGAACACGCCGGTGATGTGGCGCGGGCCGATGCTGCACCGGGCGCTCGAGCAGTTCCTCTCGGACGTGCACTGGGGCGAGCTGGACACGCTCGTCGTGGACATGCCTCCGGGTACGGGTGACGTCGCCATCTCGCTCGGCCAGCTTCTACCGCGGGCCGAGGCGCTCGTCGTGACGACGCCGCACGCCGCCGCTCAGCAGGTTGCGGTGCGCGCCGCGCAGATGGCGCGCAAGACGAACATGCGCCTCCTCGGAATCGTCGAGAACATGTCCTACCTCGCTCGCGAGGACGGCGGCCGCGAAGAGCTGTTCGGCTCCGGCGGCGGCGAGTCGCTCGCCCGCGAGGTCGACGCGCCGCTTCTCGCCTCGATTCCGTTCGACCCGCGGCTGGGAGCGCTGGCCGACAGGGGTGAGCCGATCGTGCTCGTCGAGCCCGAGGCGGAGGTCTCGAACGCGATCCTCGAGCTCGCGGAGGCCATCTCCGCGGCCCGGCGCGAGCAGGGCGTGGGGATCGTCAAGTCGCTTCCGCTCGTCTCGGCGTAAGATCTGAGCCGGGACGAGGTCAGCGGCCGCCTCGAGGCGCTGGGGTTCGCCCCGCGCGAGGCGGGGATCCTCGCCGACCATTTCCTCGACGCCGAGGCGCGCGGCCGCGAGGGCCACGGCCTCTCGCGGATCGACTGGCTGGCCGGCCTTCCGGGCCTCGACCCGGGTGCGCATCCCGAGCGGGTGTCCGCGGAGGAGGGGTACGAGCGCTGGGAAGGCCGGGGCGCGCTCGGCTATCTGACGCTGGCCGCGATCGTGGAGGCGCAGCTCGCGTCCCCGCCCGCGCACGCGCGCGTCGTCGTGGCGGGCGACTGCTTCCCCACCGGCGTGCTGGGCTACTGGGTGCGGCGCCTGGCTGAGGGCGAGCTCGCCGCGGTCCTGACGGCGACGTCGCCGCCGCGGCTCGCCCATCCCGAGGGCGGAGCGGCGCTCGCCGGCACCAACCCGCTCGCAATCGCCGTCCCGAGCTCGGACGGACGGCCGCTCGTCGCGGACGTCTCCATGGGGAAGGTGACGCACGGGGACGTCCTCGTCGGCAAGGCGGCTCCCGAGGATCTCGTTCCCTTCGGCGGCGAGCAGGCGCACAAGGCCTTCGCGCTCGCGCTCGGCCTCCAGCTCTTCGTGGACGCGCTCACGGGCGGCGAGGGGTACGGGGCGGTCCTCGTCGTCGCCCGGCCTGAGGCCGACCCTCTGCCGACGCTGCGGGCTCGCGCGGGCGGGCTGCATCTGCCGGGCGACCGCTAGCGCGGCGGAGTCCTCGCAGCCGCCGAGCACCGTTACGATCCGCCCTCTGGGCCGACTCTCCCGACAGTACCGGCGCGCGCTCCGCAAGATTGGCCGCAGGCTCGTCCCCTCTGACGGGGCCGCTTCCCACAGGGCGCCGACGATCGCCCAGGGCTGGGAGACGTACGCGCGGCGGCGGCGCACGGAGCGGCGGCTCGGGGACGAATGGAACGACCCCCGTGCTCTCGGCATCGACGTCGGCAGCTCGGAGGAGATCGTCCCCTACCTCGACCGGGTCGTCTTCGGCCCCTTCCTCGGGGCCTGTGACGTCATCCTGGAGATCGGCCCCGGCGCGGGGCGCTTCACCGAGGTCCTCCTGCCCAGATGCAACCGGCTGCTCGCGGTCGACACGTCGAAGACCATGCTCGAGCTCCTGCGGGAGCGGTTCCCGGACGACGAGCGCATCGAATACCACCACAGCCGCGGCCGCGGCTTCGAGGGCGTGCCGGACGCGTCGGTCGACGCCGCGTTCTCCTACGGCGTCTTCGTCCACCTCCAGCACTGGGACATCTTCAACTACCTGCTCGAGCTGAGCCGCGTCCTGCGGCCGGGCGGAAAGGGCGTGATCCAGCACTCGAACACGCTCTCCGAGCTCGGCTGGGCCGTCTTTCGCAAGGAGGTGCCGCAACAGCTCAACCGACACAAGCTGCCCTACACGTTCATCGTCAACACGCCCGAGCTCATGCGCGAGCTCGTCACGCGGGCGGGGCTCGAGTGCGTCGAGACGCTCACGGAGGTCGTGCGCCGCGACTGCATCACGCTGCTTCGCAAGCCCGCTCCCTGAGGCGCGGGTGGGCCGGCGTCAGCCGCGCTTTCGGAGCTCGGCGAGGACGACCGGGTCGATCCGGTCGGCGCCGCGGACCCGTTCCTCCAGGTTCTCGACGCCCGCCCACGTCGTGAAGGCCTCCTCGAGCGAGTCCTGCCCGTAGCCCAGGCCGGCCAGGCGCTCGCGGAGCTCGCCGGCGAGCGCGTCGTCGACCGTGAGCCACTCCTCCTCCGGCGTCCGCCCGAAGAGCAGGTCGTGGATCCCGTAGAGGCGGCGGAGCTCCTCGATCGGCGCCGTGTGGTCGTCAACGCGCAGGTCGACGAGAACGTCGCTGGAGGCGCCGTAGCCCGAGTCCCTCTTGACCACGAGGAGCGCAGCCGACTGCTGGCCGCGGCGGTCGCCGCCGGCGAGCTGGGCGGCCGCGAGCGCCTCCAGGAGGCGCTCCGCGAGCGGTTGCCCGGCCGTCGACTCATAGGTCTGTGCCAGTGCATCCACCGTCTCCTCGGAGACCAAGATGTTCCCCTGGGCGGCATAGCCGTCGCCGGTGACGCCGCCGGCCCATTCCAGGCAGGCCGAGCCCGTGTACGTCGCCGCCCCGCCGTGGGCGTCGACGACGCCGACCTGGCGGTGCTCCCGCTCCTCGTCGGCTTCCGTCACGCGCGCGATCGTCTCCTCCGCCGACAGGCCCTCCCGGAGGAGCTCGAGCCCCTGCGGCCCGTAGCTCACGTTGGCGAGCGCCTGCGTCGCCACCGCGCCGACCTCGGGGGCGGCCCAGGGGACGACGGCGCCCACGGCGGGGAACTTCGACTGCACGGCGACGCCCCACTCGCGGGCCTCGAGGTCGCAGGCGACGAGGGAGTACGTGGCCCAGCGCGGGCCACTAGCCATACGTGATGCGCCGCAGGTCGAGCTCGCGGAGCTCCCGCCGCTCTGCCGGCACGAGCACGCACGCCACCTCGGGGCGCGCGAGCGCCTGCGCCACTCCCTCCTCGTCGTTCGCGCGCACCACCACCGGCGTCCCCTGGTCGTGCGCCTCCCGCAGCCGCGCGACGTCGTTCACGTCGTCCAGGACGAGCGCCTCGTCGAGCGAAACCTCGTCCTCCCCCTCGACGGCGATCTCGGGCACGCGCCGCCCCGTCGCCCCGAACCAGCGCTCTCTCACACCGTCACCGTCTCGCCCGGCTCGGGCGCGACGACTTCGACGTCGGGAGCGAGCCGTCGCAGCTCGTCCGGCGAGCCCACGAGCAGGGGAAACGTCCCGTAGTGGCAGGGGATGCAGCGGCGGACGCCCAGGAGCTCGAGGGCGACGGAAGCCTCCTTCGGGCCCATCGTGTAGTGGTCGCCGATCGGCAGGATGGCGACGTCGGGCTCGTAGATCCGTCCGATCAGCTGCATGTCGCCGAACACGCAGGTGTCGCCGGCGAAGTAGAGCTTCGTGCCGTTCTCCGCCTCGAGAACGAGACCGGCCGCCTCGCCCGCGTACGTCCCGTCGGGACAGCTGCTCGAGTGCTTGGCGTCCGTGAGCGTGATCTTGAGGCCGTCCCATTCGACGGTGCCGCCCTTGTTGGGGCCCTCGGGGACGGTCGGGTGCTCGGGTGTCCCCTGCCCCGCGAGCCAGCCGCGCAGCTCCACGAGGGCGATCACGGGACATTCGAATCGCTTCGCAAGGTCGACGGTCTCCCCCACGTGGTCGTCGTGCCCGTGGGTGAGGGCGACGAGGTCGACGCGCTCCGGCTCCTTCTCGCTGTCCGGGCACTTCGGGTTCCCGAGCCAGGGATCGACGTAGACGCGCTTTCCTCCCGGAGTGTCGACCCGGAAGGCCGCGTGCCCGAGCCAGGTGACGTACGTCTCCGGCATGAGCCTCCTTTCCTCGCAGGGCGGCCAGCGTAACGCAGGAACGTCCGGCCCGGCGCCGAATCTGGAGGCGTGTGGGAGAAGCGGACAGGCGCGAGCGCCATGGCCGTCGAGCTCGCAGCCGGCCTCCTGCTCGCCACCGCCGTCTCCGACGCGCTCGGGCTCGCGGGCGTCTCCTTCTACCTCCTCGTGATCGGCGTCCCGCTGACCGCCGTCGCGGGCCTGGTTTGCTTCGGCCGGGTGGTCGATGCCGTGAACGGCGGCCGCGGAGACGTGCTCGGGCGCCTGCAAGCGCTGTTCTCTGCGCTCCTCGTCGGCTCCGTCGTGATCGGGGCGGCGGTCCGCGAGTCGGCCGTTCCCGAAGGGATCGTGCCGCCGGAGGCGACGGCCCTACTGGCGCTCGGGTTCGGCGTCCTGATCGTCCAGGCGCTGATCGCCCTCGTGCCCGTCAGGCGCGAGCGCTCGTAGGACGTACGCGCGCACCGGCCGCTCCTTGCCCTTCACCGGGAGGTCGCCGAGGTCGTCCACCTCGGCCCGGCTGCCGAGCGCCGTGCAGGTCGCCTCGCCGATCACGACCTCCCCAGCCCGCGCCTTGCCCTCCAGGCGCGCTCCCACGTTGACCGTGTCTCCGGTCGGGGTGAACGTGCGGGCACCCGGCGCCTCGACGATGCCGACATGGGCGTGGCCCGAGTTGACGCCGACTCGGAAACGCGGCCACTCCGGACGGCGGCGGGCGACCGTTTCGGCGGCCGCTTGGAACGCGAGCCCTGCCCGCGCGGCGCGCTCCTCGTGTCCGGCCTCGCGGAAGACGGCCATGACCGCGTCGCCCACCGTCTGCACGACCGCGCCCCCGTTGGCCTCGATCGCCGGAACGACGGCGGCGAAGTACTCGTTCAGCATCGCGCGCACGTCCGGCTCGGGCGTTCGCTCGGCAAAGCTCGTGTATCCCTGGAGATCGGCGAAGAGGACGCTCAGGTGCTCTCGGTGGCCGAGCGTGCGCTCCTCGTAGAGGTCGCGGAAGATCTCCGCCGTCGATCCCTCCGCTTTCCACTCCGTCCAGGCGGCACGCGCCGCGAGCGCGAAGGCGACGAGCATGAGGAGGTGCCACTCCCACCAGGTGAGGTGCCAGTTACGACCCAGCGCGACTGCGAACATCGCCTCCGCGAGAAGGACGTACGCGGTTACGATCGCGAGCAGGAGGGGAGCGCGGCGGCGCCGATACAGACGTCCGTAGCGGACGGCCGCGTAGCCGTAGAGCACGACGCCCACCAACGCCAGCGCGATGAACGGGTCGCGGGCGCCTTCCGGCGTGACGGGATCCTCCAGGGGAGGCAGCGTGGCGAGCGAGAGAAGCGCCCAGACTCCCATGAGGAGCGCGAGTCCGAGATAGAGCACGTGCCGGCGGCGCACGAGCGCCCGAGAGCGCTCCGCCCCGAGATCGAGTGCGGAGCCGGCGGCGAAGACGCCCGCGAGCAGGAGGCCGACCGGGGAGGCGATCTGGAAGCCGGCGTTCGAGCCTGCGAGGAGCACGCCGGGAGTGGCGAGCGCATGGAGGGCGAGGAACCCCGAGGTCGCCAGGAACGCGAGCGCGACGAGGAGGACGCGGGCGTCTCCCCGGCGGGCGGCCGCCTCGGCGAGGAGGAGGCCCAGCCCGAAGGTGACCACTCCGGCGGCGACGACGAGCCAGAAGTGGGACGGGTGGTGCTCCCAGTGGAGGTCGAGGCTCGGTGCGGCGAGGAGGAGCACGAGCCCCGCGATCGGCAGGGTCACGAAGGAAATCCAGGCGGCCGGCCGGCTCACAGGCCGGCCTTCGGCCTGTGAGCCTGTGGAGGGGGTAAGGGGGAACCGGGAGGTTCCCCCTCTGGGTCGAAGGGGGCGCGTGGGGGAAACATGGTTTCCCCCACGGGAGCGAGCCGAAGGCGAGGGACGCTCACAGAAGGGCTCCGAGCTCTCGCTCGTAGTCGGGGCCCCGGAAGTCGTTCAGGTGGTGAGGGGCCAGGAGCCGCTCGGTGACCTCGCCGTTTCGTCTCAGGTACACGGCCGGGTAGACGTCGCCGGCGGCGTTCGCCTCGACGGCGACCGCGGCGCCGTCCGGGCCGTCGACGTCCAGGAAGTGCGAGAGCGGAACGACGTCGCTCGTCCCGTCTGTGTCCACGACCCGGGCCAGGTAGGACTTCTGAGCCCAGAGCTCGGGCGCGCGGGTCAGCTCCTCGAGCAGGTACGGGCCGAGCTGCTCGCGCTCCACCCGCGCGCGCGGAACCTGGAGGCCGAAGTGCGTCTCGGCCAGCTGACGGGCCATGACCCGTGCGTTGTAGCGAAAGCCGTGCACGGCGGCCGACGAGGAGCCGACGCCGTGCTTCCTCAGTCCGGGCGCTCCCTGCGTGGCGTTGCCCGCGAAGTAGATCCCCGAGCCGGGCTCGCTCTCCCAGAACGCGGTCAGCGCCGGGATGCGGCCCTGCGCCACCGTGCGAACGCCGAGCTGCGGCAGGTCGCCGAGCGGCGTCGAGAACCCCGTGGCTGCGATCACCTCGTCGACCTCGATCTCGAAGCGGCCGTCCCACGTCGTGCCGCTGCCCGAGACGCGCCACCCAGAGCCCGCCCGCTCGATCCGCTCGAGGGCCACGTCGAGCGCGAACGTGCCGCCGCCGAGGCCGGCGTCCTCGTACGGCTGTAGGTATCGTACGCGGACCGAAGCGAGCGCGATCACGGCCGTCTCGACGGGGCGCGGGGAGCCCAGGACCACCTGGCGCGCCCAGGGGAGAAGCCCGTCGGCGAGCTCGAAGCCGGAATTCCGCTTGCCGACGACGAAGACGCGCTTGCCCTCGTACTCGTGTGGCCGCCGCGCCTCCGCGTAATGAGGCACGTCCTCGATGCCCGGGATCGCGGACTTCCAGGGTGTCGTGACCCCGAGCGCGAAGACGGCGGCGCGGCAGCGGTATGCGCCGTCGCTCGTCAGGAGCGTCAGGCGGCCGTCGTCCTCGCGGCGGGTCGCTTCCCAGCGGCAGCCGTGGCGCACGCGGGCGCCGGTGCGTTCGGCGAAGGCCGCGAGGCCACGTTCCATCTCCTCTCGCGAGGGAACCATGAGCGTCCTGTCCATCAGCTGCGGCACGAGCGCCTGGTGCTCGGCCTCCTCGGCGAGGAGGCTGTTGTGGTCGTACCACTCGTACTCGCGCGTGCCGGGCTGGGCGGTCGCGTCGGGCTTCGACCACGAGAGCAGCCGCTGGTAGATCGGCGCCCACCGGAACATCCCTGCGGGCTCTTCGTCCGCCGAGAGCACGGCGTGCTCGACGCCGAGGCGGGAGAGGCAGTAGCTTGCCTGAAGGCCGCCGGGTCCGCTCCCGACGACGACGACTGGATAGTCGCCGGGCGGGAAGGGAGCGTCCGTCACTCGAGCAGGTCTCGGAGGCGGCGAGTGACCGTCTGGAGCATCCGGTAGGTGACGCGGGGGTAGGCGAGCAGGAACTCTTCCAGCTTCGGCCCGGGAATCTCGAGACAGTGCAGAGGCGTGCGGGCGACCACGTCGGCCGTGGGTCGGCAGGCGAGCAGGGTCGAGACCTCGCCGAAGAAGTCCCCGCGGCGAAGCATTCGCGGCTCGAGGCCCTGGATCTCCACGGCAGCCTCGCCGTCGAGGATGACGTAGAAGCCCGCGCCGGAGAGGCCCCTGCGCAGGATCCGCTCGCCGGCGCCGAAGCTGCGCTCCCGCTCGGGGTCGGCGATCGCCTCGAGGTCGGGGTCGTCCAGGTCGGCGAAGAGGGCGAGCCCCGCGAGGCTCCTGACGAGTTCGTCCTGCGCGGCCATACGTGGTGGAGAGACTAGAGGTCCAGGTCGCGGGCCGCGAAGTAGATCGCCTCGGAGAACGTGGGGAAGGGCTGGATGGTGTCCCGCAGGACGTCGATCGCGACCTCCGCCCGGATCGCGAGCGTCAGCTGGCCGATCCACTCGCCGGCCTCCGGCCCGACTGCGGTCGCTCCGACGAGCACGCGCCGCTCGGGATCGGCGTAGAGCTTCAGCAGGCCCGGTCTCTTCGGGCGCATGAACGTCCCGGTGCGGGAGACGGACTCGAGCTTCCAGCGGGAGGCGACCGCATCCTCGCCGCTCGTGTCGCCGACGGCGGCGACCTGCGGGTCGGTGAAGATGGTCGCCGGGACGGCGCGGTAGTCGGCTCGACGGTCCTGCCCGGCCACGTTGGCCGCCGCTACCCGCCCCTGGTACTTGCCCACGTGGGTGAAGAGCGCGACTCCGGTCACGTCGCCTGCGGCCCACACTCCCGGCCCGGCGCTGAGCCGGTCGTCGACGACGATTCCGGTCCGCTCGATCGCCACCCCGAGGGCCTCGAGCCCGAGACCGTCCGCGTTCGGACGGCGTCCGGTCGCTACGAGTAGCCGCTCCGCCTCGATGGCCTCCCCGCCCTCGAGCTGGAGCCGGAAGCCGCCGTCCTTCTCGACCTTCGTCGCACGCGCGCCGAGGTGGAGCAGGACACCTTCCTGCCGCAGCGCGTCCGCGAGGATGTCGGCCGCCTCCGGATCGACCCGCGGTAGCAGGTGCTCTCCGTTCTGGACGAGCGTCACCTCGGAGCCGACGCGGCGGTAGAACTGGGCGAGCTCGCAGCCGACCGCACCGCCGCCGACGATGACCAGGCTCTTCGGCACCTCGCTCGTGCTCGTCCCCTCACGGCTCCCCCAGTGCTCGAGCGTGTCGAGGCCCTCGATCGGCGGCGCGATCGGTAGCGAGCCGGTCGAGATCATCAGGTCGTCGTACTCGAGCCCGCGCTCCCCCACGCGGACGACCCCGGGTTCCGTGACCTCCGCGGTTCCGCGGACGAGCTCGGCGCCCTGCTTCTCGACCCACTCCGCCTGGCTCGCATCGTCCTTGCCGGCTTGCTCGTCCCGCCAGCGGAAGACCTCCGCGATGTCGACGCCGCCGAGTTGGCCTGCCACGCCCGGAGCCAGGCGGGCGCGGGCCAGCACCTCGAGCGGCCGCAGCAGCGTCTTCGAGGGGATGCAGGCCCAGTAGGAGCACTCCCCGCCCACGAGCTCGTGCTCGACGACGGTGATCTCCGCCTCGGCGTCGAGGCGGCGGAGCGCGGCCAGGAAGGCCTCCCCGGTGGCGCCCGCGCCCAAGACGACGACACGCTTCCCCACTAGCTGCCCGGGAAGCGAAGGAAGTCGACCGCCTCACGGGCGATGTCGACGAGCGGGTCGGCAGCTACGAGGCTCCCGACCGTGACCACCAGGGCGACGAAGACGCTTGCCTGGAGCGGCAGGTCGCGCGGCGGCGAGCCGCCCGCAGGCGCCGTGCGAAGCTCGGGCGGTTGCATGAACATCGCGCGCACGACCCCCAGGTAGTAGTAGATGGAGACGACCGTGGCCACCACGCCCACGACCGCCAGCCAGGCCCAGCCACGCTCGACCGCCGCCGCGAACGCGTAGAACTTGCCGAGGAAGAGCCCGGCGGGCGGAAGTCCGATGAAGCCGAACATGAAGACCGCCATGGCGACGCCGAGAAACGGCCGCTCCCAGCCGAACCCGGCCAGGTTCCCCATCGTCACCGGCTGGAGGAGCTCACGCTCGCGGATCGCCACGACGGCGAAGGCGCCGACGCTCATCGCCGAGTACGCGACCAGGTAGTAGAGGAGCGCCCGCCCCCCAAGCTCCGTCCCGACCGCCACCGGAATCAGCAGGAAGCCCGCGTGGGAGATGCTCGAGTAGGCGAGCATCCGCTTGACGTCGGTCTGGACGAGCGCGCCCAGGTTGCCCCAGGCGAGCGAGATGCAGGCGATGACGGCGAGCGCGACGGTCCAGAGTCGCTCCTCGCTCGGAAACGCGGTCACCAGCAGGCGCAGCGTGAGGAGGAGGGCGGCCACCTTCGTCGCCGCCGCCATGAAGCCCGTGATCGGGGTCGGCGCGCCCTGGTACACGTCAGGCGTCCACATGTGGAAGGGCGCGGCCGACATCTTGAAGGCGAGCCCGACGAGGATCATGGCGAGCCCCATCGCGAAGAACAACGGCTCGGCCTCGCCCGCGCCCCGCGCGATCTCCTCGAAGCCGATCGCTCCCGTCGCCCCGTAGACGAAGGCGCTCCCGAAGAGGAGGATCGCCGAGCCGAAGCTCCCCACGATCAGGTACTTGAGACCCGCCTCGAGCGACGGGAGCCGCTCGATCGTGATCGCGGTCAGGATGTACAGGCAGATCGAGAACCACTCGAGGCCGAGGAAGAGCGTCATCAGGTTGTTCGCCGCGACGAAGAAGGCCATGCCCGCGGCAGCCGTGAGCAAGAGGCCGTACCACTCGCCGGCGCGCTCGTCCCGCTCTGGCTCGCGGAAGGAGACGCCGACGGTGAGGAGCCCCGCCGCCGCGACGAGGATCTGGCCCAGCTCGGCCAGGCGGTCGCGCCGGATCGCGTCGGCGACGACCCCACGGCCGCTCTCGTCGACGACGAAGAGCGCGACGGCGGCTGCCCCCGCTCCGACGAAGCACGCTGTGGCGACGACGGCGCAGAACGCGCGCCGAACGCGGAGCGGGAGGAACAGGCTCGCGACCAGGACGACCGCGGCGCCGCCGAGGAGGATGAGCTCGGGCGAGAGTGCAGCCCAGTCGATCCCCGGGTTTCTGAAGTCGATCATTCCGCGAACCGGGCCTCGACGGCCGCGGCGGGCTCGCCGCCGAAGACGTGGTCGGTGACGGCCGCCGGCCAGAAGGAGAGCACGAGCAGGACGAGCACGAGCGGGGCGACGAGGCCGACCTCGGCCGGGCGGAGGTCGAGCGCGGCATCGGGCACGGCCGAGCCGACGTCCTCGTGCAGCACCGCCGAGATCAGGCGGAGCATGTACATGGCCGCGAGCACGATCGCGATCGCTCCCACGACGGCCCAGCCCCAGCCGACCTCGAAGATGCCGTTGAGGACGAGGAACTCGGCTGCGAACGCGCTCGAGCCGGGCACGGCGAGCGCGATCACGCCCGTCGTGATCAGGATCGTCGCCAGCACGGGCCGTCCGCGCGCCATCCCTCCCAGGAGCTCGAGCCGTCCGGTGGCGCAGCGGCGCTCGATCGCGCCCGCGAGGAGGAAGAGCGCAGCCGAGATGAGCCCGTGGTTGACCATCTGGAGGAGGGCGCCGTTGAGCCCCGAGTCGTTGACGGCGAAGAGCCCGATCACGATCAGGTTCATCTGCGCGAGGCTCGAGTAGGCGACGATCCCGCGCACGTCCGGCGCCCGGAAGGCGAGCAGCGAGCCGTAGACGAGCCCGATCGAGGCGAGCACGAGGATCGGCACCCGCCAGTCCTCCACGGGCTCGGGAAAGGATGGCAGCGCGATGCGCAGGAAGCCGTAGGCGGCCGCCTTCGAGACCACGCCCGAGAGGACTGCGGAGACCTCGGCCGGCCCTTCCCGGTAGGCGTCCGGGAGCCAGCCGTGGAAGGGCCAGATCGGCGCCTTGACCGCGAAGGCCGCGGCGAAGCCGAGGAAGATCCACGTGTTCGAGCTCGTCCCCATCTCGGTCATGTCGAACGTGCCGGCCTCGAGCCCGAAAGCGATGATGGCGACGAGCATGAGGAGGGAGCCCGCCATCGTGTAGGCGATGAACTTGAAGGTCGCCCCGAGCCGGCCGGGGCCGCCCCAGACGCCGATCAGGACGTAGAGCGGAATCAACATCGCCTCCCAGAAGACGTAGAAGAGGAGGAGGTCCTGGGCGGCGAAGACGCCGACCGTGGCGCCCGTGAGGAAGAGGAGGAGCCCGAAGTACGCGCGCGGGCGGGCGCGGCGCGCCCACATCCCATACGCGATCCCGGCCACCGAGACGAGCGCCGTCAGG
>DASQWP010000323.1:0-6404 GCA_035640195.1 Gaiellaceae bacterium
ATCGTGCTCCTGCTCGAGCGCGTCAAGCTGGTCGTGGAAGGCGCAGGAGCCGCCTCGGTCGCCGCGCTCCTGAACGGCAGGGTGGCGGGGTCCGGAGCGGCCTGCGCCATTCTCTCGGGAGGCAACATCGACGCCTCGCTCCTCATCGAGGTGGCCCGCTTCGGCCTCACGCGCGCCGGGCGCTTTCTCGTCCTGCGAACGCTGATCGACGACCGGCCGGGGGCGCTGGCCAAGCTGCTCGGCCTCGTGGCCGCCGAGCGGGTCAACGTCCTCTCCGTCGAGCATCACCGCGAAGGCATTGACCTGCCCGTGACGGGCACGGAGGTGGAGCTCACGCTTGCCACCCGCGACGAGGAGCACTGCGCCGAGGTGCTCCAGCGCATGGCGGAGTGGGGCTACGCGGTGGAGCGCGTCCGCTGAGTCGCTAGGCCGACGTCGGCGCGGGGCGCGGAGCCTCGCGGCGGCGCAGCCGGGCGACGAGCCGGGCGGCCAGGCCCAGGCCCTTCTCGTCGGCGACGAGCTTCGCGAGCTCGCGGCGGCTCGCCTCGCGGATCAGATCCTCGTGGCGCTCGCGCGCGAGCGCGATGTGCGTATGGGGGCTGTAGTACGACATGCCCACAGGACGGCCGAGACGGGCGCCGTCTTCCCTCCGTCAGTCGAGCTCGAAGCCCTCGTGGGCGAGCTCGAGCGTCTCGATGACGACGTCGCTCCTGTCCGCGTCCAGCGGGGAGACGGCGTAGCGGGCCGGCCAGGCGGCCCGCAGCCTCCAGCGGCGGACGGGATTCCGCTCGGCGTCGAGCAGGACGATCGAGGCCGCCCGCCGGTCGGCTTTGCCCGAGACGATCGCGCTCCACCAGTCGTAGAGGTCGCGCGAGTCCGTGAGGCCGCGGCTGAGGACGACGTTCGCGTACTTGGCCAAGCCCGGGATCTTGCGCGTGGTGGCCGACACGTCGGCGCCCTCCCGGTACTCGACCACGTCGACCGCTCCGTCGAGGCCGGAGACCTCCTCGAAGGCGGCCGAGGCCACGCCGTCGATCTCGACGACGAACTGGAAGCCGGGGAACGGGTCGCGCCTGGCACGTGCCATCGCTACCTCCTCGTCACGTAGGCGACCTCGCGGTAGACGGCGAGGTCGTGCTTGACCGTCGTCTGGTAGCGCTCACCGCCGGCGTCACGGTACGCGACCTGCGCGGTGATCTTCGTCCTCTGCCGGCGCGCGAACCAGGAGGCGCTCGAGTCGAGGAGCGTCCGGATCTCGCGGCCCGGCGCCAGGAACTCGAGGCGCCTGAAGAGGGGCAGGGCGGCGACGTCCTTCGTCCCGCCGAGCCCGGAGAGTGGGCGGCCGAACTCGGTGGAGACGGCGAGCGCGGGGCGGGTCCCGATGTTGCGGAGCGCGAGAAAGAGGAGCCCGTCCTCGAAGAGGACGTCGAGGATGACGTCCGGACGGGCGCGCTCCTCCATCGCGACACCCTACTCCGCGGCGAGCTCGAGCAGACGCGCGGCGTAGAGCGGCGCCGTGGGCTCCTCCTCGTGACGGAAGAAGCAGTAGACGTCGAGGCCCGCGGCGACCAAGGGGCGAAGACGGGCCGCCCAGGCGGCGAGCGCGTCCTCGTCGTAAGGCGGCTCGCGCAGGCGCAGGTAGCGGAACGAGGCCGCGCCCTCGAGCTCGTCCACCCGTGCGACGCCGCGCTCGTCGAGGCGTTGCTGGACCTCGGAGGCCGCCCACGAGTCGTGGCGGAAGTCGAGCGCGACCTGGAGGTCCGGGTCGAGGGAGTCGAGCAGGAGGCGGAGGAACCCGTCGTCGCGTGCTTGAGGCACCTTGATGCGCACGGGGCCGAGGCGGTCGCCGAGCCGGCGGACGGTCTGGGCGAAGGCGTCCACCCCCTCGACGCGGCCGAAGGAGGTGACCCGGCGGCTCATCGTGACCGCGAAGCGGAAGCCGGTCGGCGTCCCTTCAGCCCAGCGTTCGAACTGCTCCTCGGCGGGCAGGCGGTAGAACGTCGTGTTCAGCTCCACGGACGGCAGCCGCCTGCCGTAGTAGCCGAGGAACTCGTCCGGCCGTGCGTCGGCCGGATAGAAGCCGCCCCGCCAGGACGGGTAGGAGAAGCCGGAGGAGCCGGCGAAGAGGCGGCCTACGAGCCTTCCTCGACCTCGTAGATCTCGTCGGCGACGAGGCCGTGCGCCTCGCGGTGAACCGTCTTCGCGGCCTCGGCGTCCGGCGCCTCCACCAGGCAGAAGATCTTGCCCGCGCTCTCGTCGACCCAGTAGCTCTTGTAGTTGACCCCGTACTTCCCCTGCTCTTCCAGGTCCTTCATGTGGGCATCGGCGGCGTCCTTCGCCGAGACGCCTCCCTCGATCGAATGCACGTCCATGTACAGGGGCATGGGACCTCCTCGAGTCGGGTCGGGTCGGGTGCGTAGCGTACTACGAAGGTGGAGCGCCTCATCCTGAGTGGGCACGAAGTCTGCACGAACCGCGCCTCACACGTACCTTCCGGGGCGCTACGCTTGAAGGCGGGTGGTGGACCGGGGTGGCCCCGGGATCAGAGCCCGAGATGGCGGGCGATCACCATGCGCTGCACCTCGTTCGTGCCCTCGCCGATCTCGAGCACCTTCTGGTCGCGGTAGAGGCGCGAGATCGCGTACTCGTCCATGTAGCCGTAGCCGCCGTGGATCTGGAGCGCCTGGCCGACCACGCGGTGAGAGAGCTCACCTGTGTAGAGCTTCGCCATCGCGGCGGCTCCCGCGAACGGGCGCTCCCGGTCCTTGAGCCAGGCCGCCTTGTACACGAGCGCCCGCGCCGCCTCGATCTCCGTGGCCATGTCCGCGAGCTGGAACTGGATCGCCTGGAAGCGGGCGATCGGCCGGCCGAACTGCTCCCGCTCTCTCGCGTACGCGAAGGCGAGGTCGTAGGCGCCCTGAGCGAGGCCGAGGCCCATGGCGGCGACCGAGATGCGACCGCCGTCGAGGATCTCCAGGAACTGGCGGAAGCCGGCCCCGCGCTCGCCCAGGAGATTCCCCTCCGGGACGGCGCAGTCGCGGAAGGAGAGCTCGCGCGTGTCGGACGCGTGCCAGCCCATCTTCCGCATGGGCGCGGAGATCTCGTAGCCGGCCGTGCCGTTCGGGACGATCACGTTCGAGATCTCGTCCTCGCCCGTCCGCGCCGTGATCGTCACGCAGGCGGTGATGTCGGTGCCTGCATTGGTGATGAAGATCTTCGAGCCGTTCACGATCCACTCGCCGTCCCGGAGCTCCGCGCTCGTCCGCGTCGCGGCCGCGTCCGAGCCGGCACCCGCCTCCGTCAGCCCGAAGGCGCCGAGCCGTCTCCCCGAGGCGAGGTCGGGGAGCCATTGACGCTTCTGCTCCTCCGTCCCGAAGAGGAAGATCGGCATCGTCCCCAGGGACGTGTGCGCCGCGAGCGTGATCGCCACCGAGGAGTCGATCCGCGTCAGCTCCTCCACGGCGATCGCGTACCCGAGCGTGTCGCCCCCGCTGCCGCCGTACTCCTCGGGGAGGGGGATGCCCATGAGGCCGAGCTCGGCCATCTCCGTGACGATGTCGTAGGGAAAGCGGTGCTCGCGGTCGAGCTCTTCCGCCACGGGCGCGATCCGCTGCTCGGCGAACTCGCGGACGGTCCGGCGCAGGAGCTCGTGCTCGTCCGGAAGGTCGAAGTCCATCCGCGCTACGACGAGAGCCGGCGCGCCAGCTCCGCGACGAGCCGCACGCCGAAGCCGGTGGCGCCGCAGCCGCGATAGTAGTCGCCGCGGCTCCGCTCGAGGTAGGCCGTCCCGGCGATGTCCAGGTGCGCCCACGGGCCCTCGCCGACGAATTCCTGGAGGAAGCGGGCGGCGAGGATCGGCGAGCCCTGCTTGTAGTCGGAGGAGTTCTTCATGTCGGCGAAGGTCGACTCGATGTAGCGCCTGTAGGTGTCGTGGAGCGGCCAGCGCCAGACGTGGTCCCCACTCGCCTCGGCCGCTCCCCTGATCTCTCGGGCCCAGCTGTCGTCGTTCGCGAAGAGACCTGCGTAGTAGTCGCCCATGGCCACGACCATCGCTCCCGTGAGCGTGGCGAGGTCGAGGAGGTGCGTGGCGCCCGAGCTGCGGGCGTGCCAGAGGGCGTCGGCGAGGATGAGCCGACCCTCGGCGTCGGTGTTCGTGACCTCGATCGTCTTCCCGTTCAGGGCCGTGACGATGTCGCCCGGCCGGTACGCGTGGCCGCCCGGCATGTTCTCGCACGCCGGCACGACCGTCAGGACGCGGAGCGGGAGGCCGAGCTGGGCGATCGCTCCGGTGGCCGCGAGCGCCGCAGCGCCTCCACCCATGTCCGCCTTCATCTCGTCCATGCGCAGGGCGGGCTTGAGCGAGAGGCCGCCGGCATCGAAGGTGATCGCCTTGCCGACGAGGCCGAGAAGGAGATCCCGGCGCGCCCCGTCGGGCTCGTAGCGAAACGTGATCAACCTCGGCGGGTTGTCGCTCCCCTGGCTGACGGCCGCGAGCGCGCCCATGCCCGCCGAGCGGATCTCGTCGGGGCCGAGCGCCTCGAAGCCGATGCCGACCTCGCCCGCCGCCTTCTCTGCCCACTCCGCCATCCGGGTGGGCGTCAGCTCGTTCGGCGGAGCGTTGACGAGGTCACGGCAGCGGTTCGTCCACTCGGCGACCACGCTCGCGTGCCGCGCTTCCTGGGCAGCCGCTTCGGCGCCCTCGCCGCAGAGGACGAGGCGCTCGATCTGCGGCTGCGGGTCGCCGTTCGTCTTCCAGCGGCCCGGCTCGTACGGCCCGATCGCCGTGCCGTCCACGATTGCTCGGGCCTGGTCGGCTGCGGACAGCGATCCACCGGGGCCGAGGATCCACGCGATGGAGCGGCCACCCACGTCACCGGCTCGCTTCGCCGCGGCCGCGGCTGCGGTGCGCAGCCTGTCGGCATCCAGCGAGGCTCCGTTGCCCACTCCGGCCGCGGCGATGCGGTGCGCCGCGATACGGCCGTCCGTGTGGAGGAGCGTGACGCAGCCCTCCTCGCCCTTGAGCTCCCCGTCCTCGATGAGATGGCTGAGGCGCCCTTCGACGAGTCCGTCGAGGTCGCGCGCGGTCTCGGGCAGGGCGACCGGGTCGGGGACCGGGAAGACTAGGACGTCCGCCTCGACCCCCTCCGGCGCCCCCTGGACGACGTCGATCTCCATGGGCGAGCGCGATGCTATCCGAAGGCTCTCCAGAAGTGCCTCTTTCGAGGGATCCAACGTCGTCCACCCACGCCGATATTTGAGGTGCGCGAAGAGCGCAGCTCCACCCTCTCCTCAGCCCGCGCCCTCCCCTAGCGGGCGACAACCTCTCCCCGTCGAAGCCCTCCAGGATCTCCTCGGAGGGCTTCTGCTATCGAGGGAGTCGCAGGAGTTGGCCCGCGCGCTCGCAGGCCGTTTCGCGGTGCGCCGAACGCGCACCGGTAACGTCTCGGCCATGCACTCGGGCGTCGACAGGCCGGCGATGGCGGCGCTCTCGTCCGGTCACTTCGCCACCGACCTCGCGCAGGGCGCGCTGCCCGCCCTCCTTCCTTTCCTCTCCGAGCGCTTCGACCTCTCGTACACGATGGTCGGCGCCCTCGTCCTGGGCGCGACGATCAGCTCCTCGCTGATCCAACCCGCCTTCGGCCTCTGGTCCGACGCCCGCGGGGCGCTCTGGCTCCTGCCGGGGGGAGTGGCCCTCGCCGGAATCGGGATGGCGCTCGCCTCCCTCGCGCCGAGCTACCCGCTCGTCATGCTGGCCGTGATCGCGTCCGGGATCGGGGTCGCCGCCTACCATCCCGAAGGGTCGAAGTTCGCGAGCTACGTGAGCGGCGACCGGCGCGCGAGCGGCATGTCGCTCTTCTCCGTCGGGGGCAACGTCGGTTTTGCCGCGGGCCCGCTTTTTGCGTCGTTCTTCGTCCTGACTCTCGGCTTCGGGCTGGACGGGGGCGCCTTCCTCGTGCTGCCGGGGCTCCTGGTCGCCGGGCTGCTCTTGCTCGCGCTCCCACACCTGGCGCGTTTCGCGCCCGCCGAGGGGCCCCGCGCCGCCCGGCTCGGGCCGGATCGGAGTCAGCCTCGCGGCCTCGCCCTCCTGCTCGCGGTCGTCGGATTCCGGAGCGTCGCCCACATGGGCCTCTTTACCTTCGTGCCTCTCTACGAGCTCGAGCGCGGCAACAGTGCAGGCTACGGGACTCGACTGCTTGCGCTCTTCCTCTTCGCCGGGGCGGTCGGGACGCTGCTCGGCGGGCCGCTGGCCGACCGCTTCGGCCGACGGAGCGTTCTCCTCGGCAGCTTCATCCTCGCCACGCCGCTGATTCTCGTCTACGTGCTCGTCGGCGGCTTCGTGGGAGCCTTCGCCCTCGCCCTCTCGGGCGCGGCCGTGATCGGCACGTTCGGCGTGAGCCTCGTCA
>DASQWP010000324.1:0-9413 GCA_035640195.1 Gaiellaceae bacterium
TCTCCGTACGGAGGAGGACGTCGCCGTTCAGGAAGAGCGACTGGAGCGGGGAGCGCGTCGGGTGGCCGGGCGGGAAGTTGAGCCCGTCGAAGTTGTATCGCGTCGTCTCGACCTCACGGCCGTCGACGACCTGGTAGCCGAGGCCGAGGAAGATGTCCTCCACATCGCGGCGGACCTGGGTGATGAGGTGGAGATGGCCGCGCTTCGTTCCCTCCCCCGGCAACGTGACGTCGAGGATCTCCTCGGAGAGGCGCCGGTCGATTGACGCTCGCTCGAGCAAGCTCGAGCGAGCGGAAAGGGCCTCTTCGATCGCTTCTCGGGCGGCGTTCAGGCGCATGCCGGTCTCGCGGTCGCGCACTTCGCGCAGGGCGAGCTTCAACGGGCTCCGCCGGCCGAGGTAGCGCACCCTCAGCTCGGCGAGCTCCTCGGGGCTGTCAGCGCGCTGGATGGCGCTCGTAGCCTCGTTTTTCAGCGCCACCGCGTCCATGCTCGAACCGTATCATCGGCCTTCGTGAGCGCTTACGACGCCTTCGCCGGAATCTACGACGAGTGGTCGCGGCACATGACGGAGGACGTGGCCTTCTACGTCGAGCTGGCACGGGAGGCGGAGGGGCCGCTCGTCGAGCTCGGGGTGGGCAGCGGCCGTGTGGCGATCCCGGTTGCGCAAGAGACGGGCCGTCCGGTGCTCGGCATCGATTCCTCGCCCGCGATGCTCGCGCTCGCGCGTGAGCGAGCTGCGGCCGCGGGCGTCCGGCTCGATCTGCGCGAGGCCGACATGCGCGAGCTCGAGCTGGAGGAGCCGGCGGCGCTCGTCTACTGCCCGTTCCGCTCGCTCCTCCATCTGCCGACCTGGCGGGACAAGCTGTGCGTGTTCGAGCGGGTCGCCGCCTCGCTCCGGGCGGGCGGACGCTTCGCCTGGAACGCGTTCGTCTTCGACCCGCACTTCGCCGCGCAGAGCGACGGGTTCGCCGCCCGGCACGGCGAGCTCTGGGAGTACGTCGAGTACGCCCCGGGCGACAACCGCATCGACGTTACCGCGTTTGCCGGCGAGCCGGGTCAGGACGCGCGCACCGTCTCGATCTGGTGGGCGACGAAGTCCGAGTGGGACGGCCTCGTGGCGACCGCCGGCCTCGAGACCGACGCGCTCTACGGCTGGTTCGACCGGCGGCCCTTCGACGATCAGAGCCGAGAGTTCGTATGGGTGGCGCGGAAGCCGGCCTGAGCGCGTACGACGCCATCGCGAGGCTCTACGATCCGTGGAGCCGGAGCGTGACGGAGGACGTCGACTTCTACGTCGCCGAGGCGCGCAAGGCCGGCGGGCCGGTCGTCGAGCTCGGCGTCGGCACCGGCCGGATCGCCGTCCCCACGGCGCTGCGCGGCGTGGGCGTGATCGGCGTCGACTCCTCGGCGGGGATGCTGGACGTCTGCCGGCGACGGGCCGAAGAGGCGGGCGTAACGAGCCTGGTCGACCTCAGGCTCGGCGACCTGCGCGGGCCTCCCGTCGACGAGCGGGTCCGGCTCGTGACGGCGCCGTTCCGCTCGCTCCTCCACCTCTGGACGGACGAGGAGCGGCTGCAGGCGCTCTCCGCCGCGTACGGGCTCCTGGAAGAGGGCGGACGCTTCGTCTTCGACGTCTTCGCGCCGAGCCGCGCGGACGTCGAGGAGACACACGGCCGCTGGCTCGAGCGCGAGCCGGGCATCTGGGAACGCGCCGACTGGGACCTGGAGCGGCGTGTCCTCACGCTCTCGGTTCGCGGCGAAGCGGGCGAAACGACGATGACTCTCGCCTGGATGTCGCCTGACGAGTGGCGTTCGTTGCTCGAGGCGGCGGGTTTCGAAGTGCTCGCCTGCTACGGCTGGTTCGACATGCGCCCGTACGCCGGCGGCGAGGACACCGTCTGGCTCGCCCAGCGTCCGTGAGGTACACGTCCGGGGCCAGGCCCCGGGCAGGTCTTCTCGGGACACGCCCGGGTCTGACCCCGGCATGGCTTGCCAGGACGTGTCCGCGCTCTTGCGAGCCTTCTGAAGTGCTCGCCTGCTACGGCTGGTTCGACATGCGCCCGTACGCTGGCGGCGAGGATACCGTCCCGCTCGCCCGGCGTCCGTGAGGTACACGTCCGGGGCCAGGCCCCGGGCAGGTCTTCTCGGGACACGCCGGGTCTGACCCCGGCACGACTTCGTGGGACGGGGTCCTCGCTCCTGCGAGCCTTCTAGCGGCCCCCAGCCGTCCGGTGGCTCGTGGCGACCCGGCTCGACGTGCCAAGACGCGCCCCCGCGGCGTCGGGCTCACGCCCCTCCCAGGCACGGCCATACGCCGCGATCCACTCCGCACGCGTCACGAAAGAGCCCGGCCGCGATCGACTCGCCGCGAGCGGCCTCCGCCTGGTGGTGCGTCATCGTCATGGGCCGCCCCGACGCCGCGGCCTGAGCAGAGCGCCGCATCGCTCCCCGCCGGATCACGGGTGAGCCAGGCGTCCGCGAGGAGGTACACGAGCGTGCCCGCTGCGAAGCCTGCGCTGGTCCACCAGGGCCCCGCGCTCGTCGGCCTCGGGGACGAGCTCGAACGCGAGCGCCGCCAAGAGCAGTCCTCCACCGAACGTGGTCGCCACCGCCGCTGCGCGCTCGGGAAGGCGCAAGCGAACGGCGATCAGTGCGCCTGCGACGAGGCTTGCTCCTACCGCCGCGCCCCAGAGCACGGCCAGGGCGCTCATGCTCGCCGCCGGAGCTCGTAGAGCGCAATCGCCCCGGCGACCGCGACGTTGAGCGACTCGGCGTTCGGGGCCAGGGGGATCGCCGCCGCCTCGTCACAGTCCGCGAGCACCTCGCCCGGAAGCCCTTCCCGCTCCGCCCCGAGCACGAAGGTTACGCCCTCGCCCAGCTCGAGCTCCCGGAGAGCCCGCTCGGCCTGCGGAACGAGGGCGACCCTGCGGCCGGGCGCCTCTTCCCAGGCGGCCAGGGGGACCCTGAAGATCGCGCCGGCGGAGGCGCGAAGGGCCTTCGGCCCGGTCGGGTCGGCGCACCCGCGCGAGAGCGCCACGAACGCCGGGCCGAGTGCGTCCGCAACCCGGACGAGGCTCCCGAGGTTCCCCGGATCGACGACGCGCCAAAGGGCGAGCCCGGTCGGCGCGTCCGTCCCAGCCGGCAGGTCGGCGCGGCGGAAGACCGCGATTACGCGTGCCGGATGGGGGAGCGTCCCCACCCCGGCCAGGAGGTCCGGCGCAACCGTCTCCGCCGCCGGAAGCCGGTCGCGGAGCGCGAGCCGCTCGGCGTCCACGAGAGCCTCCACAGGCTCGAGGCCGGCGTCGAGACCCGCGGCCACGAGGTCCTCGCCTTCGCAGGCGAAGAGGCCGAGCTTCTCGCGCTGGCGCCGCGAGGCGAGCTTGCGGATGAGCTTCAGGCGCGGGTTGGCGGCGGAGGTGATCACCCGGGCACTACGGCACCGGATCGCCGGCGACGCGCTCGCTCAGGCCTCGAGTGCCGCCTTGGCCTGAGCTGCGATCGCCGAAAATGCTCTGGGATCGCTCACGGCGATATCCGCCAGGACCTTGCGGTCGAGCTCGATGTTCGCCTTCCGGCAGCCGGCCACGAACTGGTTGTACGAGAGCCCCTCGCGGCGCGCGGCGGCGTTGATGCGGACGATCCAGAGCCGGCGGAAGACGCGCTTGCGCCTCTTGCGGTCGCGGTAGGCGTGGACGTCCGCCTTCGCGATCTGCTCCTTCGCCTTGCGGTACGAGATCGAGCTCTGGCCGACGTAGCCCTTGGCTTGCTCGAGTACCTTGCGGCGCCGCTTGCGCGCGTGGACGGATCGCTTGACGCGGGGCATTCCTCCTCCTCCTCCCCCTACCGCCCGAGCAAACGCTTGACGTCGCGAGCATCCGACGCGTCCAGAGCCTGGTCGCGCCGGAAGGCCCGCCGTCGCTTCGCGCTCTTCTTCTCGAGGTTGTGGCTCTTCATCGCGTGCCGCCGCAGGATGCGGCCCGAGCCGGTGATCTTGAAGCGCTTCTTCGCTGCGGAGTTTGTCTTCTGCTTAGGCACTTTGCGCTGCTCCCACCTCTCGTCCGACGTTCCTATGCGGCGCGAGCACCATGACCATGTTGCGCCCGTCCTGCAGGGGCGGCGACTCGATCTCGCCGAGCTCCTTCACGTCCTCCGCGAGGCGCATGAGCAGGTCACGGCCCCGCTCCGGATGCGTCTGCTCGCGGCCCCGGAACATGATCGTCACCTTGACCTTCGCGCGCGCGTTCAGGAATCGCATGACGTGACCCCTCTTCGTCTCGTAGTCATGGACGCCGATCTTGGGACGGAACTTGATCTCCTTGACCTGGATCTGCGACTGGTGCTTGCGGGCGGTCTTGGCCTTCTGCTCCTGCTCGTACTTGTACTTGCCGTAGTCCATGATCCGACAGACCGGCGGATCGGCGTTGGCGGCCACCTCGACGAGGTCGAGGTTCTTCGAGTACGCGTACTCGAGCGCCTCGGCCGTCGGCTTGATCCCGACCTGCGAGCCGTCGGAGTCGACCAGTCTCACCCGCGGGACACGGATCGCCTCGTTGATTCGGGTCGTGTCCTGGGGCGGCCGGGACTGGTCGAACCTGCGCCGCGGCCTCACTGAAACGTCACCAAGTTGTGCTGCTTCCTCCTCCTAGACAAACGAAAAGCTGCACGCAGGCAGCTCGTCAATTCCCCAATTCGGTTGAACCCCCGCGGAGCCCGCGGCTCGGGAGGTGAGGAAAACGCGCTCCTGCTTGCAGGCTCTACAGCTTAGCAGCGCCGCGGAGCTCTTCCAGCAGCGCGTCGGCCGAGAGCTCGAGCTGTTCACCGCCGCGTTTCCGAATCGACACGGACTCGCGCGATTCCCGGTCACCCCAGACGGCCACGTAGGGGATCTTCTCGAGCTCGGCGTCGCGGATCCGCTTCCCGACGGTCTCCTCCCGCTCGTCGACGGCGGCGCGGAACCCGTCACCGCGGAGCTCCTCCGCAAGGGACTCGGCCGCCGCACGATGGCTCTCCCCGACCGGCAGGACCCGCACCTGCTCGGGCGCCAGCCAGACCGGGAGATTCCCGGCCGTGTGCTCGACCAGGATCCCGATGAAGCGCTCCAGCGAGCCGAAGAGCGTCCGGTGAACGACGATCGGAGTGTGCTCTGCGTTGTCGGCGCCCGCATACGTGAGGCCGAAGCGCGCCGGCATCTGGAAGTCGAGTTGAATCGTGCCGCATTGCCACTTGCGGCCGAGCGAGTCCTGGAGGTGAAGGTCGATCTTGGGCCCGTAGAAGGCCCCGTCCCCCGGGTTGACCGTGTGCTCGATGTCGCGCCGTTCGAGCGCACGCGCCAGAGCGGCCTCCGCCTCGTCCCACTGCTCGTCCGTCCCCAGCCTGTTCTCCGGACGGGTAGACAGCTCCGTCAGCGTCTGAAGCCCGAAGAGCTCGTAGATGAAGAAACCGTAGTCGAGGCAGCCGAAGATCTCGTCCTCGACCTGCTCGGGGGTACAGAAGATGTGAGCGTCGTCCTGCGTCACGTGGCGGACACGCAGGAGGCCGTGAAGCGTCCCGGTGCGCTCGTTGCGGTGCAGGGCGGCCGCCTCGGCGAAACGCAGCGGCAGCTCCCGGTAGCTCCGCAGGCGGCTGCCGAAGACGAGCATGTGACCCGGGCAGTTCATCGGCTTCATGCCGTAGGTCGGCCCGTCCTCGCTCGGGATCAGGAACATCTCTTCCCGGAACTTCTCCCAGTGGCCCGACGTCTCCCAGAGCTGCTTGTCGTAGATGAGCGGCGTCTTGACCTCCAGATAGCCGCGGCGTTCGTTCTCGCGACGGCGAACGGCCTCCAGCTCGTTGAAGACGACCATTCCCTTCGGGTGCCAGAGCGGAGAGCCCGGCGAGTGCTCGTCGAAGTGGAAGAGATCGAGCTCCCGTCCCAGCCTGCGGTGGTCTCGCCGTCGTGCCTCCTCCAGCCGGTGCAGGTAGGCCTCGAGGTCCTCGGGGTCGTAGAACGCCGTCCCGTAGACGCGCGTGAGCTGCGGCTTCGTCTCGTCACCCCGCCAGTACGCACCCGCGAGCGAGAGGAGCTTGACGGCCCTGATCGGCGCGGCGTTCTGGAGGTGCGGGCCGCGGCAGAGGTCGGTGAAGTCCCCCTGCCTGTAGAGCGAGATGCCGCCCTCCGCCGTGTCGACGAGCTCGACCTTGTAGGGCTCTCCCTCGGCGAGGAAACGCTCCCGCGCAGCCTCGCGGGAGACCTCGAGGCGCTCCCACTCGCGCCCCTCTCCGATCTCCCGGTTGATCTCAGCCTCGAGGCGCCCGAGAGCATCCTCCGAGATCGGCTCGGGGAACTCGAAGTCGTAGTAGAAGCCGTCCTCGATCGGCGGACCGATCGCCACCTTCGTCCCCGGGTAGAGCCGCCGCGCGGCTTCCGCGAGGAGGTGCGCGGACGAGTGGCGGAGCACGTAGAGCGCGTCGGGATCCTCGCGATCACGCGTCGTCAGGATCTGGATGCGCTCTCCGTCGTCGAGCGGAAGACGGAGGTCGCGGACGGAGCCGTTCGCGCGGACGAGCACGGCCTGCTCCGCAAGCTTGGGGCCGATCGCGCGGGCCGCATCGAGCCCCGTCGCACCTTCGGGAAGCTCCAGCTCCGAGCTATCGGGAAGAATGACGCGCACGGTGGAAGAGGATACTCAGGAGCCTTCGGAGCAAACCCCCGAGGAGACCGAGGAAGGCCAGCCGGCTCCGGACCCGGAGCGCGAGAACGGCGGCGACGCCGCCGACGTCCCCACTGCGGACTAGCCGCGGGAGCGAGGACAGGCGCGCCTACTGCGTCGAGGCTCCCGCGCAGGCGCCGTCGGCCCACTACGACGGCCCCACCGGACCGCTCAGCCCCGGCCCCTGCTAGTCGCCCTCGACGGCGCTCTTCAGATGCGGCGGCGCCTTGAGCCAGTAGCTCTCGCGCAGCCACTCGAGGGCGCTCTCGAGCGACTCCGCGTCCACCACCTCCGCCGTGATCCATCCGTACCGGCCGACGTATCGCGCTCTCGTCACGTAGGGCAAGAGCTGCGCCATCTCGCGTTCCTCCGGGGTCAGCTTGACGGTCAAGCGGACGGCGTCCTCGCCGACGGACATGGAGGCGAACATCTTGTTCTCACCCACCTTGAAGACCGGGTTGCCCCAGGGCTCCTCCTCGCGCGTCTCCGGGAGGGAGAGCGCGAGGCGGCGGAGCTCCTCCGCGAGATCGTCCAGGCGCGGCACGCGGCCCAAATCTACCCGCCCGGAGAGATGTGAAGTTTTTGCAAATTTCCGCCGGCCCCGAAGGGAGCGGAACATGTGAGGCGTACCCTCTGGCCGCGGGCCGGGGTGTCTCTGAGGAGTTGGCCGCAGACTCCCGGATCTCTCCCCCCGGCCCGCCGCCCTGAAAGGAGAGGCGGACCCTCGCCGCAGAAGGTTCCGCCTCTCGACCGGATTATCCACGCCCGGCCTCCTGAAACCCTCGGCTAGGCGGCGAGCGCGAGCTCGTCCTGCGCGGCCACGGCGGGCTTCGCCGCCGCTTCCTCCTCGCCCTCGAGCCGCGCCAGGAGCGGCAGGGAGAGAAGGATCGGCAGGCCGATGGCGAGCCACATCGCGCCGTAGCCGTGCGTCGCTGGGAAGAACGGCCCGAGCACGTCGAGCGAGACGCCGACGACGATCGGGCCGAGCGAGGCGCCCAGCGCGCGGGAGAAGCTGAAGAGGCCGGCGGCCGCCCCCTCGGCGCCGGCGGGCGTCATGCGCACGAGCACCACGTAGGGCAGCGTCATGACGACGGCGCCGGCCAGGGCCACCACCGGCAGGCCGGCGACGAGCGGGCCGAGCGAGGAGAGGCCGGCTCCGAGGAGCAGCCCGACGCCGTAGACCCAGAGCGATGCCCGCATGAGCGGGATCGCTCCGATGCGGTCCGCGAGGCGGCCCGCGGCCGCGGCGGCGACGACGTACGCGGCCGCGACGACGCCGATCACCGCGGATGCCGTCCCCACGGACTCGCCAAGACCCTTGACCACGTAGAGGACGATGAAGGTCTTGAGGCCCATGAAGGAGAGCTCCCAGAGCGCGTTCGCGGCCACGAAGGCGCGGAGATCGGGCCGGCCGCGTACGAGCTGGAGCACGCCCGGCGCGGCGGCCGCAGAGGTCGCGGTCACGCTCGAGCGCCCGCGCACCTGGCGGAAGAGCGCCGCCGTGGCGAGCAGGAAGGCGGCGGCCGCGAGCATGAACGGGAGGGGCGTCCAGATGGAGAGGAAGACGCCGCCCACGACGAGCGCCGCGCCCAGTCCCAGCCCGCGCATGACGCCCTGCGCGCCCTGAGCGCGACCCTGGTGGGTCGCGGGGACGAGCTCGACGAAAAGCGCCTGGTAGGGCGGGTAGTAGACGAAGTACCCCACGTAGAAGAGCGAGACGAGCGCAAACGTCTGCGCGTACGAGCCGGCGAACGGCAGCACGACGAGCGGAAGAACGAGCAGCGGCGCCGCGACGGCCGCGTACGGGAGGCGCCGCCCGAGCCGTGTCGAGGTGCGGTCGGAGAGCGAGCCGACGAGGAGCGGGAGGAAGAGCGCGAAGAGGCCCTCCGCCCCGATCGCGAGGCCGATCGCGCTCGCCGAGGAGGTGGCCTCGCCCAGGAGCAGTGGCGCATACGTCGTCAGCACGCTCATGGCGAGCGCGAGCGCGAACGTCGGCAAGGCGAGCGTCCAGAGGAATCCTGCGCGGTTGACGGTGCGGGCCTCCATGCGGCCCAGGCTCGCACTCCGTCGAGCCGCGGCCAATGCGGGCAGCCTGCGTTCGGCGGTGTGGCTAGCCGAACCCGGCCCCGGCGGCGACGCTCGCGCGCTGCTCAGGTGAGCCGGCCGGGCAGCTCGGCGTCCGGCCGACGGTGACGGCTGGTCCGGCCCTTCCTACGCGAACGCGCGCGCGGGCGCGGCGAACGCCCAGCGGACGCCCTGAACGGTCCAGCCGGCGACCGCGAAGGTGAGAACCGTGACTCCGAGCCCGAGGAAGAAGATCCGTCGCTTCATGGGCCACACGGTCTCACCCGCGGGTGCCGGCGTCGCTACGGCCAGCCTGCTTCTCGGGGTGCGGCTACCCCTACCTAGGAGCGCAGGAACGCGAGGACGGCGAGGACTCGCCGGTGGTCCTCCGAGGCGGGCGGCAGCCGGAGCTTCCCGAAGATGCTCGTGACGTGCTTCTCGACGGCCCGCTCGGTGACGACGAGCCGCTCGGCGATGCCCGAGTTGGAGCGTCCCTCGGCCATCAGCTCCAGCACCTCCCGCTCGCGGGCGGTGAGGGTGTCGATCGGATCCTCGCGCCTGCGCCGCCCGACCAGCTGCGACACGATCGCCGGGTCGAGAGCCGAGCCGCCCTCCCCCACCCTCCGGACGGCTGCGGCGAACTCGGCCACGTCGGACACG